>JBKHVV010000089.1:0-7300 GCA_046569885.1 Bacteroidia bacterium | reverse complement strand
CCACGAAGAATTGCTACAGGAGAATGTATGTTTAAAACCCTTGTTTCCGGATTACCATCAAAACCTGTCCATTGGTTTCTAAAAATACCTGAGGCACATAGTTGGTCGTTGATACCTGCATAACCTGGATTGATGGATAACCTATCGAAGGTGAAATGTGTTACTTGGTAATCTTGCTGAGCCTTAGTAAAATTGGGGGCTACAAGCGCAACAGCAAACACCAAGCAAGTTGAAATTCTTTTTATCATGCTATAATAATTTTAACTATGGATAAAGGTTACAAGGTGCTAAGATATTTCTTTTTTGAATAAAAAACAAATTGTTGAAAAAAAATTAAGAAAAAACCCATCTCATAGAAATTGAAGTAGATGCTGAAACAAGTTCAGCATGACGAGTGATTTAGCTTAATTTTTGGTAGGTTTTCCACCAAATATCAGGCATTTCGTCTTTGCAGGCGATTTGATAATGCTCGTAATTACACGGCACCACTTGGTGACGCTCATATTTTAGTTTTGATGACGCATACGGAACTTCAATCCACCATCGGTCGGTTTTGTTGCTTTTATAAAAAGACAGTGTGTATTCTCCATTACTAAGTGGCACAATAAATTTTTGATAATCGGCTTTGTCTTTTAAAGGAAAGTCGCCTTTGCGGTTGTAGTAGCCATCTATAAAACACCACAACATTTGCGCCACCATATTGGCTCCTGTTTCGCGCTCATCAAATAGTGGGTTGTAACCATAAACTCCCGCAGAACTTAGTTTATCCGAAATACCTGCGTAACGCATCAGCTGGCAAATTTCTTCGCCATAAAAGCCATTTGGGTTTGGGTTTGAATATGCTTTAAATTCTGAAAATCGAATTGAGTTGACATCTACACTTAGTAAATCTGTATAGCGCAACAAAGGCTCGGCAAGTGTAAGGTCTTTTTGGATTTGCCCAAGTCGAAACGTATCAAAGTACATTTCTTGCATGAGTTTTTCCTGCTCAACATCTACCAAATAGGTTTGATAACCAATGGCAGAATAATTGAACATAAAATTATTAGGGCTTAAAATAATTTTTCGAAGAAAATTTTCATCCGTTAGTGGCTCATCCTGTTCTGTTCCTAAATCGAAACTTGAATCAATATTGGTTATGTTTACAGTCTGTTCTAATTGCTCGTACGCCAAATAATTGGCATAGGTCAAATCTTGGCTACCGCCAATGATTATCGGAACAACTTTATTTTTGAGGCAATCCTTCACTACAGAAGTTACGGCATGGTAAGTATCTTCAATAATATCGCCTTTTAAAATATTTCCTAAATCGAGAATGTTTACTTTGTAATCACCTGGAAAAAGCTGATATAATTTTTTACGAATAACGTCTGCACCCAAAGCACAGCCTTCATTTTGCGAAACTCTATCTTCCTGAACTCCGAAAATAACCAAATTAAATTCCGACAAATCTATTTCTTGAGAACCTCTGTAAACTTGAACAACGTCTGCTAAAGTTTTTTCTTTTGCAGATGCTTTTAGTTCAAGCGCTATTTCGGAAGGTGTAAAATAGATGAGCGAATCCATTATTTTCCTCTTTTAGGTTTTACAGGCGTGTTAATTATTTCCAAACAATCTTCCAGCGTCAATTTTGCTGGTTCTTTATCCTTTGGAATTTTGAAATTCTTCTTACCCATTTTAATGTACGGACCAAAACGACCATTCAACACTTCTATCAATCCTTCTTTGGTTTCAAATTTGTTGATGTCGGCATTTTTCTTCGCTTCAAGATGTGTTTCTAACATCTCAATGGCTTTTTCTAAGGTAATACTCATTGGCTCTTCGCCACTATCTTTTTTGATAGACACAAAGGTTTTTCCCCAACGGACATACGGTCCAAAACGTCCAACGTTTGCTTGCATTTCTTCACCTTTGTATTCACCTAAAGTACGCGGGAGTTTGAATAGTTCCAAAGCTTCTTCAAGCGTAATGGTATTGATGCTTTGCTCCTTTAGAAGTGAAGCAAATTTTTTGTCTTCATCATCTTGGTCGCCAATCTGAATCATCGGTCCAAAGCGACCGATACGCGCATACACATTGCGGCCATTTTCAGGATGCATACCCAGCAAACGCTCACCAGAAGCTCGTTCGGAATGTTCTAAGGTGTTTTCTACTGATTTGTGAAATGGTCCGTAGAATTTTTTAATCATCTTCGTCCATTCAACTAGACCATTGGCAATTTCATCAAATTCTTCTTCAACCGAAGCGGTAAAATTATAATCAAGAATTTCTTTGAAATGTTCAATTAAAAAGTCGTTCACCACAGTACCAATATCGGTTGGCGTCAATTTTCCTTTATCCGAACCAAATTTTTCGGTATGTGTTGCTTCGGTAATTTTTCCTTTATCAAGTTTAACCGTTTCAATAGTTCTCTCCTCGCCTTCTTTTTCTCCTTTTTCAACATAGCCACGTTTTTGAATGGTGCTAATAGTAGGCGCATACGTAGAAGGACGACCAATGCCTAATTCTTCTAATTTTTTCACCAAACTTGCTTCGGTATATCGTGCAGCAGGTCGCGTAAATTTCTGAACTGCTTCGATGGTTTTGTAATCTACCTGTTCGCCTTCTTCCATTCTTGGCAACATGCCTTCTTCGCCTTGTTCCTCTTCATCTGTACTTTCGAGGTAAACTTTTAAAAAACCATCAAACTTGATAACTTCTCCGTTGGCTTCAAAAATTTCTTTTACATTTTTCGATTCGATGGTAATTGTTGTTTTCTCTAATTCTGCATCTGCCATTTGAGAAGCAATAGTGCGTTTCCAAATCAATTCATACAATTTCTTTTCAGCAGAATCGTCATTTATAGTGTGCACAGACATATCTGTTGGTCGAATGGCTTCGTGCGCCTCTTGTGCAGATTTTGACTTGGTATAATATTTTTTCGGATTGGCATATTCTCCACCAAAGTAGGATACCACTTCATCTTTAATGGCTTTTAACGCATCTTCGGACAGATTTACTGAATCGGTTCTCATGTAGGTAATTTTACCCGACTCGTATAATTTTTGCGCTACTTGCATGGTGCGTGCTACCGAATAACCTAATTTTCTACTGGCTTCTTGTTGAAGTGTAGATGTGGTAAATGGTGCTGCAGGAGATTTTTTGCCTGGACGTTTATTTAAACTCGACACATTAAATTGTGCCTGAACACATTTTTCTAAAAACGCCTTGGCTTTATCTAAAGTATCAAAATTTGATTTTAATTCTGCTTTAAATGCTTCTCCTTTTGGTGTGGTGAAAATTGCCGATACCTTATAAGAAGATGTTGACTTAAACGCTTGAATTTCTTTTTCGCGCTCAACAATTAAGCGAACCGCTACGGATTGAACTCGTCCTGCGGAAAGCGATGGTTTTACTTTTTTCCATAAAACAGGAGAAAGTTCAAAACCCACCAATCTATCCAACACCCTACGTGCCTGTTGGGCGTTTACCAAATCTATGTTGATTTCTCTTGGATTATTGATGGCTTTGGTAACAGCGGTTTTGGTAATTTCATTAAAGGTAATGCGCTTAATTTTTTTATCATCAAGCGAAAGTGCTTCCTTTAAATGCCACGAAATGGCTTCTCCTTCACGGTCCTCATCAGTCGCTAACCAAACCATTTCAGCTTCTTTTGCTAATTTTTTTAGGTCTTTTATCACTGCTTTCTTATCTTCAGAGACCTCATAGTTTGGAATAAATCCTCCTTCTATATCAATAGCCAATCCTTTAGAAGCTAAATCTCTAACGTGACCAAAACTTGATTTTACAATATAATCTTTACCTAAGTAAGATTCTATAGTTTTTGCCTTTGCAGGCGACTCAACGATGACTAAATTTTTCCCCATGATTTTTTTAAAAGATTTTGCAAATAAAGAAAACAATTAAGCTATCTTCCAAACAAAATTTTGTGTCAAAAAACATTATATTATTATATAATATAAGAAATTTCATTTTTGACAGAATGTCATGTTTTGTCAAAATATTATATCTTTGCAGTCCTTATAATGAGATTATTTTAATGCATCCAGAAGACACTATAAAGGTAATAAACGAGAGCAAACAAGGCGAAGCCACTATGATTGAAGCACCCGTTAAAAATGGGCGAAAATTGTATATTGAAAGCTATGGTTGCCAAATGAATTTTTCTGATAGTGAGATAGTTGCCTCTGTTTTAGCGAAAAGCGGATATTCTACCACTCGCAATGCCGATGAAGCCGATGTGGTGTTTTTAAATACTTGTTCCATTCGTGAAAAAGCAGAACAAACGGTTCGCGACAGATTAAAACACCTAAAAAATCAAAAAAAGCATAAACCCTCTTTAGTAATAGGTGTTTTGGGCTGCATGGCAGAACGATTGAAAAAGAATTTATTGGAAGAAGAGCAATTAGTAGATTTGGTGGCAGGACCCGATGCCTACCGCGACTTACCAAACTTAATTAGCGAAGTAGAAGGCGGACAGAAAGCTGTAAATGTGTTGCTTTCAAGAGAAGAAACCTATGCAGACATTAGCCCTGTACGATTAGATAATTCAGGTGTTTCAGCTTTTATATCCATTATGCGTGGCTGTGATAACATGTGCTCGTTTTGCGTGGTGCCGTTTACCCGTGGTAGAGAGCGTAGTCGCAATCCTTTGACCATTGTTTCTGAAGCACAAGAACTTCACAATAAAGGCTACAAAGAAGTAACCCTTTTAGGGCAAAATGTGGATAGCTACCGCTGGAATATCAACTCGAAAGGAGAGATTGAAAACCCCGAGCAACCGACCACCAATTTTGCTCAGCTGCTAGAAATGGTAGCGCTTGTAGCCCCTAATTTACGAGTGCGTTTTTCTACCTCTCACCCAAAAGATATGACCGATGATGTGTTGGCTACGATGGCGAAATACCCCAACATTTGTAAATACATTCACCTACCAATACAATCGGGAGATTCGGATATTTTAACGTTGATGAATCGTGGTTACACCCGGAAATGGTACTTAGATAGAATTGCTTCCATAAAAAAGCACATGCCCGATTGCGCCATTTCTACAGATATCATTACAGGATTTTGCACAGAAACCGATGAGCAACACAAGAATACATTGAGCTTAATGGAAGAAGTGGTATTTGATTTTGCCTACATGTTTTCTTATTCCGAACGCCCAAAAACATTAGCAGAACGTAAATACGAAGACGATGTGCCTGCTGAAGTGAAAAAAGCAAGATTAAACGAAATAATTACACTTCAAAGACAACATTCAGGTGTGCGATTGAAGGAAATGGTTGGCAAAACGTATGCGGTTTTGATTGAAGGATTTTCAAAAAAATCTAAAGATGATTTAAGTGGAAGAACAACGCACAATGCCTTCGTGGTATTTCCAAAAGAGAACTATAAAAAAGGCGATTACGTAGATGTTTACATAGAAAAAACCACCTCTGGCACTTTGATTGGCAAGGCGGTTGGTTATTCAAAAAATGTTTAAAAAATGAACATTCAACAAGTAAAACAACGATTTGGAATAATAGGTAACTCAGATGGGCTATTGCGCGCCATTAACGTTGCAATGCAAGTAGCTCCTACCGATATTTCTGTGCTCATTAGCGGAGAAAGCGGTACAGGCAAAGAAATCATGCCGCAAATTATTCATCATTACAGCTCTCGCAAACATGCCGAATATATTGCCGTAAACTGCGGTGCCATTCCAGAAGGAACCATAGATTCAGAATTATTTGGCCATGAAAAAGGTTCGTTTACAGGTGCTACCGATAGCCGCAAAGGATATTTTGAAGTGGCTAATGGCGGTACTATTTTCTTGGATGAAGTAGTTGAACTACCACTCGAAACACAAGTGCGTTTGCTGAGGGTTTTAGAAACAGGCGAGTTTATTCGTGTGGGTTCTTCTAAAGTTTTAAAAACCGATGTGCGCATTATTGCTGCTACCAACGAAAACATGATGGATGCCATACGAAAAGGTAAATTCAGAGAAGACTTGTATTATCGTTTGAGCACCGTGCCCATTAACTTACCGCCACTTCGTGAGCGCAAAGAAGATATCCATTTATTGTTTAGAAAATTTGCTTCCGATTTTGCAGAAAAATACCGTATGCCAACCATTCGTTTAGATGACGAAGCGGCTAAAGTTTTAGGTAATTACCGTTGGCCCGGAAATATTCGTCAGCTAAAAAATATAGCCGAACAAATATCCGTTATTGAAGAAGATAGAGAAATTTCTGCGCAAAAATTGTTGAACTATTTACCTCAACAAACTTCATCAAATTTACCAATGGTTATTAATGAAGGCAGAACGGGAAATGATTTTTCTGAGCGAGATATTTTGTACAAAATTTTGTTTGATATGCGCAACGACATTACCGAAATGAAAAAGGTAATTTTAAGCGTACTTCAGGATGAGGCTGCCGCAGGAATTGAACACAACAAACGTGCTGCACTAATTAGAAGACTTAATGAAGAAATCGTAGATGATACACGCCCAATTGCTGCTCAAGTACTACCTAAAAGCTATGTTCCAGTACCAGCCACAGCAAGCACATTTCCGAGCCATTCGCAAGCATTTGATGATGATTTTGAGGAACACGAAGAAGTAGAAGAAACACTATCTTTACAAGACCAAGAAAAAGATTTAATTGTAAAAGCCCTCGAAAAGCATAACTTTAAAAAGAAATATGCCGCGTTAGAATTAGGAATTTCAGAACGCACACTTTACCGTAAGTTAATTCGTTATGGAATTGAAGCTAAAAAGAAGAAAAAAAAATATTAAAGCCTCCCCTAACCCCTCCAAAAGAGGGGGATTTTGATGAAAAATTTGATAAAAATATTTTTGATTTCCATAGTTACTTCTTGTAGTGTCAACTACTCATTTAATAGTGGTGGTGCTATTCCCGAAGATGCCAAATATTTTTCGGTGGCGTATTTCGAAAACAAATCTCAGTTTGGTTCTGGTATTGCTTCGCAAGCATTTACACAGGCCTTGATTGATGTATTTAACAATCAAACAAAACTTACAAGCACACAAGAAGATGGCGACTTAATTTTTGAAGGATATATCACTAATTACAGCACTAGTCCTTTGTCCATTCAAGCAGGAACAGAAACTGCTGCACAAAACCGCTTTACCATGACGGTTATGGTAAAGTACACCAACCAATTGGACGAGAAAAAAAGCTTTGAACGTAGCTTCACGCGTTTTGTAGATTATCCCTCCAATCAAGATTTTAACACCGTTGAAGAAACTTTGCTTGAAGAAGTAAACAAACAACTCGTACAAGATATTTTTAAC
>JBKHVV010000088.1:0-7304 GCA_046569885.1 Bacteroidia bacterium | reverse complement strand
AGTGTGATAATTAGGATATTTATAGAACCCAAAAGCGCTATGTATTTTCCTGCAAACGACCAATCAAATCCTTTTAGTCCTAATAAGCTAAATTCTATGGTGGTTAACAATAAAGGCAACAACAATGGAAATGCTAAAATTGCCATCATGCCTACATTGTTATTCGTTTTTGAAGAAATGGCACTAACCAATGTAAGAACAGACGATAGTCCTAAACTACCCAATGCCAACGCTACTAAATACATAGGAATGTTGATGACTTGCAGAAAATCGAAGTCAAGCAGAAAGCTAAACAGTAAAAAACTTACCAGTGTAAGCACTAATATAAGCACATTATTGTAGATAATCTTACTTAAAATTACAGCATGTGGTGGTGCTAAAGTATATATGAATAGTTGCTTTGATGAAGATTCATGTGCGAAACTTTTGATAGATGCATTTAACGCTGAAAATACGGTGATAATCCAAAACAATGTATTAAATAGATGTACATCGTTAAAGGTCTTTAGAGAGATGTAACACAAAAACACTGTAGACACTACATACAATACAACCCCACCTAACACCGCTTTGTTGCGCAGTTCAGTTTTTATTTCGTGACTAAGTAAATGAAAAGTGAAAAGTGAAAAGTGAAAAGTGTTTCTATTGCTCATGCTGTTAGGTTTAAGGTCGAAAGTTAAAGGTTAAAAGTTATTTGTTATTCGTCAATAATCAATAATAGATCGTCAATCTTTCTTCCTCTCTTTCCAGATTTGATAGAAATTCTCTTGCTTACCTCTATTTGGTTCAGGTTCACGCAATGGTTCGCATTCTTTAAGAGTATCTTTACATTGTTGCGGTAATTGCTGGTAAATCTTAGTGCCCTCGGTTTTCCAAGCAATCATTTCATCGCTAACATCCTTAACTATTTTGGCGGGATTTCCAACCACTATTTTTCGTGCAGGTATTTTTGTTTTCGCTTGAATAAAACTCAAAGCGCCTACAATGCATTCATCTCCTAGTTCAACATCATCCATAATTACAGCATTCATTCCAACTAAACAATTTTTACCGATAGTAGCGCCATGTATTATAGCCCCATGACCAATGTGCGCATTTTCCTTCAACACCACTGTAACTCCTGGAAACATATGTATCGTACAACTCTCCTGTACATTGCAACCATCTTCAATAATGATTTGTCCAAAATCACCACGTATAGCCGCAAACGGACCTATATAAACGTCCTTACCAATAATTACATTGCCCGTAACATTTGCTTGAGGATGAACAAACGCACTCTCATGCACCACAGGTTTATAGCCGTTAAATTCGTAAATCATAATTAAGGGTAAAGGTAAAATTTTTAGAGATTAGTGCTTCTAATTTCTTTTATCCGAGCCCCAAAGCAGCTTATTCCTGATTGTTTTGAAGAAATGTTGATTTTTAAATCTCACTAATTTTAAATCGTAAGGGGCTTTGCGTAAAATTATTTCATCGTTTGATGTTAAGGTCTCTGTTCGAGAATCAAGTGACACTAAAAACAATCGTTCGCGTCCTTCAATTTTTAATTTAATTTCATTTGAATCGGGTACTACAATTGGGCGTACATTCAAGTTATGCGGAGCAATAGGTGTAATGATAAAATTTTTTGATGATGGCATTAATATTGGTCCTCCACAACTTAATGAATAAGCCGTAGAGCCGGTTGGTGTGGAAATTATTAAACCATCTGCCCAATACGAATTCAAATATTCATCGTTAATGTAAGCATGTACAATTACCATTGATGACGAATCTTTGCGGTGAATGGCTACTTCGTTTAAGCCAAAATTATTTTCGCCAAATAGCCCTTTTTGAGACACAAATTCTATCAATGAACGCGAATCAACATCATAGTTTCCATTTACCATTTCATTCACCATTTCGTGTACTTCATCAAAGTTGGTATTGGCTAAAAAGCCCAATCTGCCTGCATTTAATCCAATAATTGGAATGTTGGTTTTGCCTACTAAAGTAATGGCATCCAAAATTGTTCCATCACCACCAATACAAATTAAAAAATCGGAAAACGAAAGTTTTTGACCGTGCTTAAACGTTGAATAAACATTGTTTTTTAAATCAATTACCGATTTAATTTGATTTAAAAATGGTTCGAAGTAACATATCTCGACATTCTTTTCTGTAAGTTTATCAATAAGTGCCTGAAGGTATGGAAGCGCATCTTCTTTTATGGTATGTCCGAAAATGGAAACTTTCATGTTAAATGTTTAGATATTTCATCAATGCTTCATAGCGCAGGCGCATGTCTTCTTCATAGCTACTTTCTTGATAAGCGGCACTTACGATATAATCGAAACGATTGAACGTTTGAATAATTCCCGCTAAGTCTTTTTTATTGATTTTAAGCGTTACTTCAATCAGTGTAGAATCTGAAGATGAAGTAATGTTTGAACTTAGAATTTTAGCATCATTTCCTTCAACAATTTGAGCAATCTGAGCTAAAGAATAATCGTTTTGATTCATACTCAACACCAATACACCACCATCTTGATTAATCGCTGCAGAATTGGTAATTTGACGCATTAAATGAAGTAACGTTGTACTTCCTAAATATTTTTCTTCTTTACTTAAAATCGGAACAACCGTGAGTCCATTATCTGCAATCAAGCGCATCACTTCATATACGTGCTGGTCTTGGGTTACATAAGGACGAGGTAAAATGGGATACGCTTTTTCGATGGATGCCTCTGCATCTTCTAAATCTAAAACATTGGCTTCAGAAATAATTCCAAAATACTGTCCATTTTTTACAACGGGCAAATGGCTTATTTTAAATTCATCCATCCAATTGTAAGCCTTTATACACGATTCATTGGGCTTTATTGGAGGAATTTCATCGGTGATTAATTCGGCTGCTGTCATAAATTAATTGTAGTTTTGAACACTAAAAGTTCTATTGCAAAGATATGAATATTTATGACCAAGTTAAGTGTAAACATCAATAAAATAGCAACGTTAAGAAATTCGCGTGGAGGAGATACACCAAGCGTTGTACAAGCAGCTATTAATGCTGAGCGGTTTGGCGCACAAGGCATCACGGTGCATCCGCGCCCCGATGAGCGCCATATTCGCTATCAAGATGTTCGTGATTTGAAAAAAGTAGTTACCACCGAATTTAACATTGAAGGTAATCCTAAAGAAACTAAGTTTGTTGATTTGGTTTTAGAAACATTACCCACACAAGTTACGCTTGTGCCCGATGCTACTGGTCAATTAACCTCAGACCATGGATGGGATACCATAAAAGAAAAAGATTATTTGAAAGAAATTATTGCCGTTTTTAAAGCAAAAAATATTCGCACCTCTATTTTTATTAATCCAGATGCAGAGTTGATAAAACACGCTGCTAAAACAGGCACTGACCGCATAGAACTCTATACCGAAAACTACGCAAAACATTTTTTAAAAAATAAAGAGACCGCTATTAAAGATTACATAAAAGCTTCCGAAATGGCTAATTCTGTTGGCTTAGGCATTAACGCGGGGCACGATTTAAGTTTAGAAAATTTAAGGTATTTCAAAGAAAATATTCCCAACTTGTTAGAAGTTTCTATTGGGCATGCGCTCATTAGTGATGCGCTATATTTTGGTTTGGAAAATACCATTCAACTTTACCTGCGAGAACTACGATAGGGTTAAAATTTAATTCCCTCTTCTTTGGATATTGTTAGTGTAGGTAAACCCTTTGTTAACTTTTATAAATATTCCTTTTAAATTAAAATGTAGAAGAAATAAAAACGGGAATACCCGAATTAAATATCGAATATTCCCGTTTGGTAGCCCTTGCAAGACAGGTGTCTAACGATTTTGAAAGTTAAATTATTGATAAAAAATGAGTTTTCATTTTCGTACTATCGAACTGTAACTTTAAGATGCTTACCCCCACAAATAAATTTTCAGCACGGCTGCCAATAGTATTATGCTTTTACTAAAACAAATGCTTCTTCTGTTCAATCGTTTTAAATGCGTTCTTACACTTAAGTTAAATCGCTCAATACTGTTAGTTCCGTAAAGCTGGGTCTGATGCAAATAAGAAGGAATTAAATACCGATAATTCCTCAACTTATCTGTAAAAATTTGCTTAGGTTTTGAAAGTAATAAGGTGGCAATGACCGTTCCTAATGTTTTATTACTTCTCTTACCAACATTAAAAGTTACGATGTGTTTGTTTTCTCTTTCGTAACCTAACACAATCCAAAGCAGTTGCTGTTTGTTTTTGCAATAGGTGCGCAGTTCATCCACTTCGTAAGTTTTACCATAACTTAGGTAAGGACGTTGTATGGTTTTTGAAATGGCAACAATACGCTTTAGTAGTGTTGTGGTTGAAATTTGTAGCAAACGAGCAATGCCTCTTATGCTACAACCTTCTTTTATCAAAGCCACAACGTTTTGGTTGATACTTTTTTTATAAGCGTTATAAGTGTAGCTGCATATAAAGCGTATGTTACACTTTTTGCATTGGTAGCGTTGCTTATTGTTGGTAGTGAAGCCACTTTTAGTGATGTTGGATGCGTTACATTTGGGGCAACATTTCTGTTCAACACCAAATGTGAAACACAAGGGGGTAAATACAGGCATATAATTTCGATTTAAAAGGTTTTTTACTTTGACAAGATACTATGTACAGCCAAAAAATATCCAATAAAAAAGGGCTGATTTCTAAAAATCAACCCTTTGCATTTGTAACACCAAATGTGATACATGACCATTACTAACACCAAATGTGGTACATGACCATTACCTAATATTTTTTCAAATAATCTTCATCATACTTTTTTTTGATTCTATTGGGTATTGGTTCTTCCCAATAATTTAAACCATTATCCAATAAAAATTCAACAACACTCATCTTATCGTTATACTCAGGAGTATTAATTTCAAACGTCATATCCCTTAAATAATAAAGAATAAACAACTCTTTGCCATTAATGTCGGTATTAAAATGATAATTATATTCTACTCCAACATCAATAATAAGATATTTAATTATATCAATTCTATTAGCCCTAAAGGCACTAATAAGTGCACTTTGAATGTTTTCTCCTCCTATATTACCTCTTTTTGTTCTATGTATATAGTTGGGGTTAGCACCTAATCTAATTAGGGTTTTAACATTTTCTAAATCAGTATATGCAGCTGCTATAATAGGTGTTCTTTTCCTTTGTGGTTCTTCGATGTTTGCGATATCATTTAAATCCGCACCTTTAGCTACTAATTCTATTAATATTTCAGAGTTATTTGGAATATCTGCCGCATTTATAATTGGAGATGTACTATCATTGGCTTTGATATTTACATCTGCTCCAGAATTAATTAATATTAAAGCAGCATTATTACTTTCTCTATAAACAGACCAATTTAATAGTGTTTGTCCATAATATGGTTCTTTGTAATTTAGTATTGCTTTTGGAGTAGAAAGCAATAAATCGCTTAATCTAGTAAAATTGTTATCTCTAATCGCTAAAGCGTGTTCCCAAACTGGGGAACTCTCAAATATTCTAACATCACGACCAGTATATTTTGAATTTAATTTTTCTTGACAACTAGCCATACACGTAGATATTAGAAACAAAATTAGTATTTTTTTCATGTTTTTTATTTATACATTTCTTTCATCCTATCAACTACCGCTCCAATTGTGTGATTGTAGGCGCTTATACCCAAGTTTACTCCTATTATTCCTGCATTCACTTTTGGTCCTGCAAAAGGTATTATAGGCAAGTAGCTAGCTGGTAATTTTATTATTGTACCTTCTGCTCTTAATCCGATTAATGACTGGGACTTATGAACTATCTCCCCATTGACTACATAGGCACGAATGTTTGCCTTTTGATTTAACCCCCCATACATTTGTGAGCTCTTAGAATTAGGATGTAGTCCTGCAGCGTTAAATGTAACTGCATCTAACCCTGTTGCGAGCGCATTTGCACTAGCTAGCCCCCCTCCTAAAGAGTGTCCTGTAAATGATAGATTATCTCCCAATATGTCCTTTAATGCTCTTGCATTATCAGTTGAGGTTTTATATTGTTGGGAAAACTGTCCCATACTTTGTTTGTAGTTTTCAGACCAGTCATTTCCTCCATTATCAAAATCACTTCCTTGCGTAACATAGACGTACTTCGTTTCATCACCAACTTTCTTCTCATAAACAGCAGAATTAAACCCTGACTTATCATCTGTTAGTTGAATACCAAAATCTTTTTTTGATAATGACCATCCATCTATACTCCTTGAACCTCCAGATGTATATTTACCATTTTTAGTATCATAAACATCCTGCGAAAGTTTAGCCATGGTCAAATCATCTGGATTTCCTCCACCCTCCACCTGCATCCCATCAGGGTCAATGAGGTTTATGGGGTTGTTTAGCGTGTAGGCATAGCCAGTAATGTTCGGGTACTTATCCGCCAAGGGGTCAACGCTCAGCCAAACGCTGGTTTGCGGGTTGTAATACCTTGCCCCATAGTAGTAAAACCCTGTTTCTTCATCCAACTCTTTACCATTAAATAAATATCTTGTGTATTCGGCTGCATTTCTTTCCTCAACAAACGTTTCGCCAAAGGCAAAGTATTCCATGTGTTGGTGTACTTCTCCGCTTACATCGGTAATGTAGCTTGCGCTGCCTAAATGGTCGGGGTGGTAGTAAAATTGTAAATTCTCTACGGGTTGTTGGTTTAGCCCTGTGGTGTCTAAGCTATCAGGGTTTTCACGGAAGTATTTTTTTATCTGCCCGTAAGGTATTTTACCGCTTTTGCCTGCTACAAATAGGGCTTCGTCTAAGCCCAGCTGCATAAAGCTTTCTATTATGTATTCTTTTAGGTCTTTGCCTTTTAGGTCGTACTTAGGGGGTTTGTTGCTGTTGTCGCCTGCTTTTTTGTGCATTGTGGTGCATTATCTAATTCTTACCAAATTTTTATCTTTTTTATTACACCACATTCAGACTCTACTTCATATTGAATGTTATAATTACAAAAAAGAGAATCTTTCTCACAATATAATTGATCTCCTTTTTCTATGGAATCACCAACACTCAATCCTTTTTCAGTAATATATCTATCAGAGTACGTATATAATGCCTTTAATATATTCTTTTTATCAAACACAATATAAATTTCAAACTCCTTGTAATAAAAAACATTTTTTTTTCGTCCGTATACTAAAATTTCCTTATATCTCTTAAACTTATAATCAACTTCATGATTGTCGTAGGTAGATACTTTTCCCTTATATTTCTTATAAAAATACTTATCTGATTTACCATA
>JBKHVV010000087.1:0-7309 GCA_046569885.1 Bacteroidia bacterium | reverse complement strand
CAACCATTGACATATTTCTCAGGCTGATAAAGACATCTCCTTTTTCAAAATAATTGGATGAAAACAACACGGGTTCAACATCGTTGGCGTGAAATGGACCTTCGGTAAAATGTGCTTTTTTCAACACATGTTCCAAATTGTTTTCTATAAACATCTCGGTTAACGATTTTTTATAGATAATTTTTCCTGTTTCAGAATCAATTTTTAAAACATACTCGTCCGCAAAAAATAATTTTCTTCCGCTTTCAGAATCGTAGCAGTGTGTTAATAGTGTTTTGTCGTTTTCATCTAACTCTTTGCCTAATGTCCAAATATTGTTTTCTTCATCTATGTTTAATGAATGATGCGTTGTCATTGGTTTTTTAAGCTGCCACAAAACCTCACCTTCCTTATTAATTTTTAGCAATGTTTTTTCGCTAACATTTAAAATAAATGAGGTGTCGTTCATCATTAATGGCGAAAAAATTCTGTCGTTTTTCTCAAAGAAAAAATCAATGTTCCACTCTTTAATTTGTGTTTCTGTTTTTAAGTTTCTAAGCACAATTTCTCTTTTATGAAACCCATCTGAAGTGGCTGATAAAACGAAAACATCTTCTTTAAGTTTATTAATCGCAACGAAGTTTTTTGGTGTTTTTTGATATTGTTCTGGCTTTTCTGTGAGCTCAGAAATTGCCTGCTTTGTAAGCTCTGGAAAAGACGTAAAAGCGATAAGTGGCTGTGTTAAAAACCCTAATTTTTTTCCTCCAGAATGTGCGTATTTTACGGCTGCGCCAAATAAAGACAACGCAAACAAAAACAAGATGCCGTATGCAATTTTTTTAATCATTTTTACTATCGGGAAGCCACATTATAACACGTTTGTTGTTCTTATACTTTTCAATGTCTTTTGAGAAAAGGATGACGAAAAAATCTATCGTTGGTAAAATAAAAAAACAACCAAACGTAAGCGAATATACAATAGGAACTTTAAAGTCTGTGCCTAAATACAAGCGGTGAACACCGAATGGCCCAAGAGCCAATGCCAATCCAGCGGCAACTAAGCGAGAATTTTCTTTTTCTCCGTTTAAAAAAACTTTTTGCCATTTTTTTATGGGTGGATAATCTTCTGAATACTCAAGCGCGTTTTGTTCAATAAAATCGTTTTTTTCAAATGAATGTGCATTTGCAAAAAACAAAAAAACTATGGCTGTTGTGAAAAATTTCATCAAGAACAAAAATAAAAAAGCACCGAGCAAAAAACCCGATGCTTTTTGAAAGTTATTTACATCAAATTATTTATTCGCTGCGTAAAGTTCAGAAACTTTAGCCCAATTAATCACATTAAAAAATGCTGCAATATAGTCTGGACGTCTGTTTTGATAGTTTAAATAATAGGCGTGTTCCCACACATCTAAACCAAGAACTGGAAAACCTCCGCAACCAATGCCTGGCATTAGTGGGTTGTCTTGGTTAGCAGAAGAACATACTTCTACTTTACCGCCTTTGTGAACGCAAAGCCATGCCCATCCTGAGCCAAAGCGCGTTGTGGCTGCTTTTGAAAAGGCATCTTTAAATCCGTCAAACGAACCAAAAGTTACGTTAATGGCTTCTGCTAGTTCTCCGCTTGGTTTTCCACCACCGTTTGGGCTCATCACTTCCCAAAATAGATTGTGGTTGTAGTATCCACCACCATTGTTACGCAAGGGCATATTATTCATGTCAAGTCCACTTAAAATTTCTTCGATAGATTTTGATGCCAACGGAGTATTCTCAATAGCAGCATTAAGATTGTTGGTGTATGCCGCATGATGTTTTCCGTGGTGAATTTCCATGGTTTTTGCATCAATATGTGGTTCTAACGCATTATGTGCGTAAGGTAAATTTGGTAGTTGAAATGCCATACTGTTTTGTGTTTAAAGTTTAAAAGTTGAGCGTTAAATGTTTTCTTAGTGCTTCAAAGATAGAAAATTTATACTTTTGAAAGAAGGTTATTGTGTTTTAAAATTTTCCATCCTAAATTAGGAGAGGGAAACAAAATTTTATATTTTTGAAAAAAACTACTCATGAAAAAAACTGTATATATTATTATTGCCCTTGCTTGTTTAGCTGGTGTTGCCTATTTTATGTTTTCTCCTTCCGAAGAAGAAATAAAACAAGATAAAGAACAACAACAAGAAGTAAAAGAAGAGGCCGATAGCACTGCTTCTGAAAAATTAGACGAACTTGACAACCTTGATTTTGATGCTGATCTTGGCGAAGGCATGGATGCAGATACGCTTGGAAAGTAGGTTAAATGTTATAAGGTTGAACGTTGTAAAATTGAAAGCCTTTTAAAAATCATTTTCAAATTTTCGCGTCTTCAAATTTTCAAATTAAACCCTTCCATCGCTTTTTTCACCTCAACATCTTCTTCAATAAGAATGTAGTAAATGCTACCGCCTTCCCACAGATAGTTGGCGATTCCGGCTTTAATTCTGCGCTTGATGCGCTCTTTCGATTTTTCTACATCGGATTTTGAAATGCGCACACCTTTTTTCTCAGAATAATTAAGAAGTTCATTTATCAATTGATCACTTACTTGAAAGTTTTTTGCAAACTCCTGAACGTTTTTATACTTGCTTAATCTCGCTCGGTTTTTATCTAAATATCTAAAACAAAATTCGTTGAACATGCCTTCATAAAACAAGGCACTTAGACCATTGCTTGTGCCCGAAGTATCAACAGGAATAAATACATCTGGAAAAATACCACCACCGCCATACACTGTTTTTCCTTTGGGTGTTTTGTATTTCGGCAAAGTGTCTAACATGGCAGAATCTAACTGGTAAAATTCGCCCGCATCGTAACGCTCACGAATATCGTGTGCATAATTAACTCCTTTGCCGTAGGGTTTTTGAATGCTTCTGCCCGTTGGTGTGTAATAGCGCGAAACGGTTAAGCGCAACTCCGAACCATCAGATAAATCAATGGGTTCTTGCACTAAACCTTTACCGAAAGAACGTCTTCCGTAAATCAACCCTCTGTCATTATCTTGAATCGCTCCTGCAACAATTTCGCTGGCTGAGGCAGAATTGTTATCAATTAGAATGATCAATTCTACATCTTCTAACAGCGCTTTTTGAGAGGTGGAATAATCGTCTCTTCGTGGTTGAGATTTTCCCTCGGTATAGACAATCAATTTCCCTTTTGGTAAAAAATGGTCAGAAATAGCAATGGCTGCACCCAGCACTCCTCCTGAATTTCCTCTAAGGTCGAAAATCATTTTCTTCATGCCTTGTTTTAGTAATTTCATAGATGCTTGCACAAACTCTGCTTCGGTAGTTACAGCAAATGTTGAGAGTTTCAAATACCCCACTTCTTTGTTAAGCATAAAAGCTGCGTCTACACTTTCAATAGGCACTCGGTTGCGAACCACTTCGTAGATGTTTGTGCCATTGTTTGGTCTAAAAATTTTAAGCTTTGCGGACGTTCCTTTTTCTCCTCTCAAATAATCGAACACTTTTTCGTTGGTTAATCCAACACCTGCAATGTTGATGGTGTCAACCGCTAAGATTCGGTCTCCGTCTTTTAGTCCTGCAAAATACGATGGTCCGTTTGGAACCACGTTCGTAACAAAAAGCGTGTCGTCAATAATTAAAAAACGCACACCCACGCCTTCAAATCCGCCTTGAATGCGCTCGTTGGCAAATTCTACATCTTGTGGCGGAATGTACACGGTGTGTGGGTCAAGCTTCTCAAGCATAGACTGTATGGCAATTTCCAACAACTCTTCCCTGTCCACACTATCTACATATTTGTGGTCAATTTCTTCTAAAATTCTATCAATTTTTACCAATCCAGAAGGACTTGAATCTGCTCTTTGTAAAAAAATGGGCGACTTTTGCTGAACGCCAAAAAAATAGCCTAACGCCAATGCTAGCATTAGTAAAACAGGAAAAAATATACGGAAGTAATTAGGCGGTTGGCTCATTTATAGATTTTCTATGTGAACGATTTCTACGCCTGCTTTTTCTAAAAATTCAACGCCCGATTGGTCTTTATATTTATCTTTAAACACCAAGCGCTTTACACCCGATTGATGTATTAACTTACTACATTCTTTGCAGGGCGACATGGTTAAATATAGGGTTGCGCCTTGACAGCCAGGTCCTGAATTTCCAGCGATTTTAGTAATGGCATTGGCTTCGGCATGGAGCACATACCACTTGGTATATCCTTCTTCGTCTTCGCAAATATTTTCAAAGCCAGAAGGAGTTCCGTTGTAACCATCAGAAATTATCATGCGGTCTTTCACAATGAGCGAACCCACTTGCTTACGTTTACAGTAAGAAAGTTTAGCCCACTCTTGTGCCATTTTTAGATACGCTCGGTCGTATTTTTCTTGTTTTTCGGGAGAAATGCTCATAAAACAGGTTCGAAGATACGAATTTTAGTTGCTTACTTTAGTTGTAGAGAATTTAAAAATTCGTTCAGAGATGTTTCTTGTATGTCAATATCTACCTTTTTATGTCTTGAAGTATTTCCTTTAGCAATTATAATTTTCGATTTTGGTATTTTTAACTGTTTGGAAAGAAACGCCACAAGCTGTTTATTGGCTTTATCATCCACAGCAGGAGCGGCAATTTTTATTTTCAATGTATTTTCTTGAAAAGAAATTATTTCCGTTTTAGACGCGTTTGGTTTTGCCTCAACGTGTATCACCATACCTTATTCTATTTATTCATCTATTGCCTGTCCGTGAAGTTCTGTTGCCTGTATTTCTGCGAAATTTTCTTCAACATCAGTAATTCCGAAATATTTGTGGGCTATGTAGTAAAATATTGTTCCTGAAAATACAGCCACATTTAAATCAATTATTACCGTAACAATGGTAGTGTAAAGAACGAATAAAAGTTGAATAATTCTTGTTTTATTTTTTATCCATTTATTTTTAATAAAGGTCGCGGGAAAGTCTCTGTCTATCACGTCCAGCCCCGCTTTAAGAAGTACTCCAACAAAAACAGCCGATGTAATAAGCGAAATAAGCTTGCCAAAGACCAAAAACCCGAGCAAGGCAAACACTCCTACAAATACTCCCGCCAAACGTGTTTGTGCGCCTTCTTTGATGAGAAGTACTGAACGAATGGTTGCTTGGGCTCCTGGAATTCCCTGAAGAATTCCAACGATGGTATTTGCGGCACCCTGAGCAATAAGTTCTTTGTTGGGTTTGGTTTTTTCTCGTGTTATTTTATCAATAACCAAACTTGTGAGCAAAGAGTCTAAATAGGCAAGTAAACAGAGTTGAAGTGCTAAAGGTGTCGCGGTTTTTAACAATTCAAAAGAAAACAATTCTTTGTTTTGAGGGAAGTTTATTACAACGGTATCTATAAACTCTTTTGCCGAGTTAAAACTTTCACCCAAACTCACATGTTGAATAGTTACACCAAAAAATGATGTAATAACCGTAACGAGAATAATGGTAATAAAAATCGAAGGAATAAATCTTCTAACATGTATTGGAACGTTAAGTTTTTTTAACAAAAAGGGGATAAAATAAATGAGCGATAAAGAAGCAACCACAACAATTGTGTTGGTAGCGATGCCTCCACCCAAAACTTCTTCTCCGCCCAATCCAAATAATTTTTTTAATTGGTCGTACCAAATTAAAACGCCTATTCCGTTCATAAAGCCAAGCACCACCACTTGCGGCACAAGTTGAATGTATTTTCCTAAACGAAATATTCCCATAAGCACAATAAACAATCCTGCTAAGAGAAGCACTAAGGTGATGTACTGGTCTGCCAAAAGCCTGTCTCCTGGAAAGGAATCGTATGCCTTAGCAACAAGCAATGCGGTAATGGCTGTCATTGGGGCCGTTGGTCCTGACGCCTGAATTCTTGTTCCGCCAAATAATGAGGTAATGATTGGTATTACGGCCGCGCCTAACATCCCGGCAAAGGCACCCCTGCCCGACATAATGCCAAATGCTGCGCCCAAGCTAAGGGCGGCAAAGCTTACGGTAAGTCCCGATAATATATCGGGAATGATGGTTTGTTTGTGTGATTTATTTTTCATTTTTATGTTGATTTTAATGCTGTTTCGTGATAGGTTTTAATATGATTTCCAAGAAATAATCGGGCATAAATTCTAATAAGTGCTATGCCGCTCATGATGTAACTAAAAGCAACAAAAAATGCCAAAAGAACTTGGTTTTGGTGAATGTGACTTAACAATAAATCTTCTCCAATAAATGAGGGCGTAATGGGAAATCCCATAAGTGCCATAGCCGACATAAGAAAAACAAATGACAATTTTGGATACTCATAGACGTGTCCATAATATTGGTTGAGGTTGAAATAGTGTTTTTCCTTTTTTCGGAGAATGTTTAAGCACGCCAATCCAACAACAAATGCTATAATGCTCCCCGAAAGAAACCAAAACGTATGGTTAATGTCAAATTTTTCGTTGAACGATATGGCGAGCGCTATCCATAATTGAGAAAATAAAATAAGTGTCCACGCCAATCTCGGATGTTTTCTTTCAGAAAAGGATTTTAGAACGAGCACAAAAGAAATTATCGAAAATAGTTCGGGTAAGTAGCTATAAATTTGGGGGTGAAAAACATCTTGAAACATATAAAAAATAAGGCTTATTGTATAAATGGGAAGCAGAATGTAAAGCACGTTGTTAATGGTAATAAAATCAAGTTTTTTTCCAATCTTTTTTAATGGTGTGAACAAAAGTTTATTCGTGAGAGAATCTAAATTCCACTCTTTTACACTAAGCACATAAAATGTGTTTTTTAATTTATTTTGAGCTTTGTTAAATCGAGAAGATTCTTTTTTAATTTCATAAAATTGTTCACGTATTAAGTAGGTAACAACAGAAGGAGAAATAAGCAATTGATACGACCGTAAAAAAGCATTTCCCATAAAATGAAATAGGGCAAGATTGGTAAATCCTAAAGCAATTTCAATAAACATCAATCCAATTTGAGCAATGGATGCATAAGCAATTTGTGTTTTGATGGTTGATTGTACTTTGCTGATAAGTGTTGCTATAATGCTTGTTGAAAATCCCAATAAAATGATGAGGATTTTTATTGCTGTTTGCTCTTGCCAAAAAGGATAGGTACGCATTAATAAAAATGCACCAAAATGCACCGACAACGACCCATAAAAAATAGCGCTTGATGGTGTTGGACCTTCCATCGCCCTTGGTAACCAAGATGAAAATGGTAATTGAGCCGATTTTGCTGCAGCGGCTAATAACAACATCAACGAAATAAATATCCCCACCCACGAATGTTGCTGAAGATGCTCATGCACCAACTCTTGATTGTTGAGTTTTA
>JBKHVV010000086.1:4874-7442 GCA_046569885.1 Bacteroidia bacterium | reverse complement strand
TCTTTCACTTCTGACTCGCCAGCATATTCAAATCTTACGGAATTTTATAATCAGCTTTCAGTTACCGAAATGTTAATAGGTGCCTATCCTGGTTCTGTTGGTGAAACTTCAGTAATTGCTTGTGGGATTGGTGCACTTATTTTATTGTATACTGGTGTTGCAAGTTGGAGAGTGATGTTCTCTTTCTTAGCAGGTGGTTTAGCTATGGCGTTTTTGTTCAATCAAGTTGCTGGCGATAATTTATACATGCAACTTAATCCGCTTTATCAAATTGGTTTAGGTGGCTTTATGTTCGGTATGGTATTTATGATTACAGACCCTGTAACTGCTGCTCACACCAACACAGGTAAATTTATTTATGGATTTATTGGTGGTTTTTTATCCATACTTATTCGTGTGGCAAATCCAGCGTATCCTGAAGGCGTTTTCTTGGCAATTTTATTTGCCAACGTAATGGCTCCACTTATTGACCATTTTGTAATTCAAGCAAACATTAAGAGAAGATTAAAAAGAGTAAAAGTTAAAACCGCTTAATCATGGCATTTAATAAAGAAAGTAACGGATATATTATAACCTTTTCGGTTGTTCTTGTGATAATTGTAGGTGCTTTGCTATCGGCTGTATCTATGGGTTTAAAACCCACGCAAGATGAAAACCTGAAAAACGAGAAAAAGCAATACATCTTAAATGCGGCTTTGATAGATGTAGATAGAGCAGGAGCGGGCAAGATGTTTGACCAATACATTACCAAGCGTATAGTTTTAGATCATAATGGAAATGTAAAAGCAGAATTTACTGGAGAAATTAAAGATGCTAACGATGCATTTAACGTTGATATTATTAAAGAATATCGTAACAAAGCATTAAAGCAAGAAGATAAAAATTTTCCGATGTATGTGTGCGAAAAAGACGGTAGAACATTGTACATTGTTCCAGTTGCAGGTAAAGGTCTTTGGGATTTAATTTGGGGTTACATCTGTTTTGATGAAACTGGAAAAACCGTTTATGGAAGCGTGTTCGACCACAAAGCAGAAACGCCAGGTTTAGGTTCAAAAATTGCCGAAGATAAATTCGAGAAAGATTTTATAGGAAAATCAATTGAAAGTGAAGGTGAGTTTAAAACCATTCGTGTTGTAAAACCAGGTAGCGAACAACTAGACGCCTACAAAGTAGATGGTATTTCGGGCTCAACATTTACAGGTATTGGTGTGCAAGAAATGATAAAACGAACCATGCCTGTTTATTATAATTATTTTAACAACATTCAAACTGAAAAATAAGCAACAATGAGTACAGCAGAAAAAGCATTAGCAGCAGAGCCGTTGTTTTCTAAGAAAAACAAAAAACTCATTACAGATCCATTAGACGATAATAACCCAATTACTGTTCAGGTATTGGGTATTTGCTCGGCATTGGCGGTTACCATTCAAATGAAAAATGCTTTGGTAATGAGTATTTCCGTATTAGTCGTTACCGCTTTGGGTAACTTGGTTATGTCGCTGATGAGAAACATCGTTCCATCAAGGATTAGAATCATCGTTCAGTTGGTGGTTGTTGCCGCATTAGTAATTGTAGTTGACCAAATTCTTAAAGCATATTTGTTTGACGTATCAAAACAATTATCCGTATTCGTAGGGTTGATTATTACCAACTGTATCATCATGGGACGTATAGAAGCATTTGCACTTGGTAACAAACCTTGGCCTTCTGTTTTAGATGGTGTCGGAAATGGTTTAGGTTATGGTTTAGTACTTGTAGTAGTCGCTTTTTTTAAGGAAGTATTAGGTTCAGGTCAATTAATGGGCTTTAACTTATTTGGAGATGTTGTTAATGGTGATGGTCTTTATGCTTTTGGCTACATGAACAATGGTTTGTTCTTGCTACCACCATCTTCGCTTATCGTAGTAGGAATTTACATTTGGGTACAACGTAGCCGTAATACAAAACTTATTGAACAACATTAATTATTAGTTAAAACAATTTACACGTCATGCAAGATTTAGTTAGTTTGTTCGTCAGAAGTGTTTTCATGGAAAACATGATATTCTCATTCTTTTTGGGAATGTGTTCTTATCTAGCCGTTTCTAAAACGGTGAAAACATCCATAGGGTTAGGTGCTGCAGTAATTTTCGTGTTGATAGTTACCATTCCGCTCAACTGGTTACTGGATGTTTACGTGCTTAAAGAGGGAGCTCTATCTTGGTTAGGTACAGAATTTGCCTCACTAGACTTAAGTTTCTTAAGCTTCATTATGTTCATTGCCGTTATTGCTTCGGTAGTACAATTGGTTGAGATGGTTGTGGAGAAATTCTCTCCAGCACTATATGGTGCGTTAGGTATTTTCTTACCATTGATTGCTGTAAACTGCGCTATTTTAGGAGGAGCATTATTTATGCAACAAAAACAATTTGATACACTTGCACAAGCAACCACTTATGGTTTTGGATCTGGCTTTGGTTGGTTTATTGCTGTGGTGGCAATTGCAGCCATTCGCGAAAAAATTAGATACTCACATGTTCCTGCACCACTTAAAGGTATTGGCATGGCATTTATATTAACAGGTTTAAT
>JBKHVV010000086.1:0-4865 GCA_046569885.1 Bacteroidia bacterium | reverse complement strand
TCGCGAAAAAATTAGATACTCACATGTTCCTGCACCACTTAAAGGTATTGGCATGGCATTTATATTAACAGGTTTAATGGGCTTAGCTTTCCTTGGCTTCTTAGGCTTTTAAAATTATTAATCGAGCAATAGTAAAAAAATGGGACAAATAATATTAGTAAGTATAGTAGTCTTTTTGGTGGTAATCCTTGCTTTAGTTGCTATGCTTTTATTTGCAAAAGCAAAATTGGTATCATCAGGTAAAGTAAAAATTAACATCAACCACGGAGAAAAAGTAATTGAAGTAGATGGAGGAAGCACTCTTCTTAACACCTTAGGTAGCGCAGGTATCTTTTTACCTTCTGCTTGTGGTGGTGGTGGAACGTGTATTCAATGCAAATGCCAAGTATTGTCTGGTGGTGGAGAAATCCTTCCTACCGAAGAGCCCCACTTTTCTCGTAAAGAAATTGCTGCTAAATGGCGTTTAGGTTGCCAAGTAAAAGTAAAAGAAAACATGGAAATCCATGTTGAGGAAGAAGTATTAGGTATTAAGGAATGGGAAGCTACCGTAGTATCTAACTACAACGTGGCAACCTTTATTAAAGAATTTATTGTAGAAATTCCAGAAGATATGCACTACAAAGCAGGTGGATACATCCAAATTAAAATCCCTGCATGTACTGTAAATTACAAAGACATGGATATTTCTGCCCACCCACAAGACCACCCAGGAGAGCCAGATAAGTTTAGAGCCGATTGGGATAAATTTGGTTTGTGGAGTTTGGTAATGAAAAATGACGAAGAAGTAGTGCGTGCCTACTCAATGGCAAGTTATCCAGCCGAAGGTCGTAAAATTATGCTTAACGTACGTGTGGCTACTCCACCGTGGGATAGAGCCAAAAATGGCTGGATGGATGTAAATCCAGGTGTGGCTTCATCGTACATCTTTAATCTTAAACCAGGCGATAAAGCGGTTATTTCTGGTCCTTACGGAGAATTCTTTATCAACGATAGCGATGCAGAGATGCTATATGTAGGTGGTGGTGCAGGTATGGCGCCTATGCGTTCGCACTTATACGAATTGTTCAGAACACTAAAAACCAATCGCAAAGTTACCTATTGGTATGGTGGCCGTTCTAAAGGCGAGTTGTTCTACATCCACTACTTTAGAGATTTGGAAAAAAACTTCCCTAACTTCAAATTCTTTATGGCATTGTCAGAGCCACTTCCATCGGATAATTGGAAAGTGATGAAAGACATTAACGATACCGAAGGAGATGGTTTTGTTGGTTTTATCCACAATGTGGTAATAGACCAATATTT
Organism: Bacteroidia bacterium; assembly: GCA_046569885.1. Taxonomy (GTDB): domain Bacteria; phylum Bacteroidota; class Bacteroidia; order Flavobacteriales_D; family Parvicellaceae; genus JBKHVV01. The sequence continues at coordinate 3,563 of JBKHVV010000086.1, read as the reverse complement.
ATCTAAACACGATACCCCAGAAGATATAGAACTCTATTTCTGTGGCCCTCCATTAATGAATAAAGCCGTACAAAAAATGGGTGAAGACTTTGGTATTCCAGACGAAAACATCCGCTTTGACGACTTTGGAGGATAGTTTTCTCAATTACGAGTTGTCTCGTTTTAGAAAAAGCATTTTTTATTTAAACATTGGTTTATCATTCAATGTGTTTTTAAATGATTTGATGTTGTAGCGCAATAAAATTTCATGCGTGCCTTTAGACCCCACGTTTAAGTTTCTAAAACAAACGTACGATGAGACTAAAAAAAAACAATGATTTAAAACATCGAAAAAGATTGATGTTTGTCAGTTCTCTATTAAGATGTAGGAATTGAGAGAAAATACAAATAAGAAAACTACCATATTTTATTATGATATTAATAAATAAATCCTAAATTTGTGAAATGCGGAAGTATTTAATATTGTGTTTTTTAGTTTTTTCCTACATAATTGTGTTGGGACATGGGCTAATTCCGCATACCCACCATAACCATCACAACGAAAGTAAGTATCATCAACATCATTCTGATAACCATCAGCACAACCATGATGAAAATCACGATGAAAAAAATGATGATTTAGATGATTTTCTCGCTCATTTTCCTCATTCATCTTATACTACAGACATCAAGTTTACATTAGCAAATGATGTAAACGAACTTGAAGATGTATATTACGTCAATTATTTAATCAAATACGATTTCTCATTTGAAGTAATTTTATCCGATAAGGAGTCTCCTCCAGATATAGTTGCGCAAATTCATTCTGATTATATTTCTAATAGCTCTTCACTAAGAGCACCTCCTTTAGCAGTCTAAGTTTTTCCTTATTCAAAGGAATTGATGTGCCTAATAAATTGGCATATCTCATTATTATTTATTCACAATCAAAAAAATTATTCAAAATGAAAAAAGTATTTCTATCACTTACCTTATTTGCGTATTTATTAACCGCATGTGGAGAAAACAAAAATGAACATTCACACGATGATGAAGCCCATGAACATGGAGAAGGTACACACGATCATGGAGGTGATGAACACCATCACGACCACGATGAAGACGAACATGAACATCATCAAGAAGAATTCAACGCGAATGATTCAACACAAAGTCAAACAGAAGAACATAGCCATGATCACGGAGATCATACGCATTAATTCATAATTAAAATCCCTGTTCTATGAACAAATTAAAAATTGCGTTCCTTTTTATAACTGGAATATTTATCGGTTGCTCCGACCTAAAAAACAAACAAGAAGAAAGTAAATTAGAACCGCTTGCTTATACGCTTTACACGGATAAGTCGGAAATATTTGTCGAGTTCAAACCATTGATAGTTGGACAAAAAATAAAGTTTGCTGCCCACTTTACCATTCTTGGAGAAAAATTTCTACCACTTGAAAAAGCAAAAGTTACCGTGAGTTTAATTGTAGACGACAAAGGAATAAGCAATACGACTCCAGAACCATCCGTACCCGGAATATTTCGTTTAGCTTTAGAACCAACTGTTCATGGAACAGGGAAATTAATTTTCGACATTGAAACGCCTGATTATACAGACCAAATAATTATTGAAAATGTGCAAGTCTATGCAGATGAAAAATCAGCTATAGCGGATCAACTTACTGACGAAGGTGGGGGAGGTGAAATTACCTACTTAAAGGAACAGGCATGGAAAGTAGAATTTTCTAACGCTCCTGTAAAAAAGCAAACATTTTATGAAGTCATAAAAACAAGTGGGCAAATAATGGCTGCGCCTGGTGATGAAATCGTAATTACAGCCAAGTCAAGCGGCATTGTTTTCTTTTCTGGTAATAATTCTATTGTTGGTTCATCCATCTCAAAAGGCGAATCTATATTTACCATTTCTGGTGCTGGATTAACGGAAGAGAATATCGATACAAAGTTCAAAGAGGCAAAATCCAATTATGAAAAAGCTAAGGCGGATTATGAACGCGCACAGGAATTGATAAAAGACAAAATCATTTCTCAAAAAGAATTTTTGGAGAAACAAAACAAATATGAAACCACGCAAACTATTTTTAATTCATTGGCGCAAAATTATACAGGCAATGGAACAAAAATAACTTCACCTATTTCCGGTTATCTAAAAAACATATATGTAACTGAAGGAGAGTTTGTACAAGTGGGTGATCCGATTGCATCTGTTTCACAGAATAAACAAATTGTTTTGAAAGCAGATGTTTCACAAAAATATTTTTCCAAATTAGCGAGCATACAATCAGCCAACTTTATTACTGTTGACGGTAAGATTTACAATACAAGTGATTTAAACGGCAAAGTAATTGCCTATGGAAAAAGCGCAAATGAACACAGTGCATTTATTCCTGCAACATTTGAAATTGATAACCGTGGTGAAATTTTATCAGGTTCTTATGTTGACGTTTATCTGCGGTCAAATCCGATTGAAAACGCAATGGTAATTCCTATAACAGCTTTAATTGAAGAACAAGGTTTGTATTATGTGTATGTTCAATTAAAAGGAGAAAGTTTTACCAAACGTGAAGTAAAATTAGGTGGCAATGATGGAGTCAATGTTCATGTTTTATCTGGTTTATCAGAACACGAACGCGTTGTAACCAAAGGTGCTTATAACATCAAACTTTCCGTTGCATCAGGCGCACTTCCCGCACATGGACATGAACACTAAAATCAAACGTTATGTTGAATAAAATAATACAATTTTCATTAGGCAACCGGCTTTTAGTTATTATCTCCTCGGCTTTGCTTTTGATTTTTGGAACTTATACTGCTTCCAAAATGGAAGTGGATGTATTTCCTGATTTAACAGCACCAACAGTTGTCGTACTCACCGAAGCACACGGCATGGCTCCTGAAGAAGTAGAGCGTTTAGTAACCTTTAAAATTGAAACAGCAGTAAACGGTTCAACTAACGTTCGTAGAGTAAGGTCTTCATCGGCAGCAGGAATTTCCATTGTGTGGGTAGAGTTTGATTGGGGAACGGATATCATGCAGGCGAGACAGATTGTGTCGGAAAAACTAAGTTCGGTATCTCTGCCATTTGGTGTAGGTAATCCAACAATGGCTCCGCAATCTTCTATCATGGGTGAAATCATGCTCATCAGTGTAACAGCCGATTCAACCAGCATGATGGACTTACGCACCATTGCCGATTGGAATATTCGCCCACGATTACTTTCCATCTCAGGAGTATCACAAGTAGTAATAATTGGCGGTGAGTTCAAACAATATCAGGTATTGGCTTCTCCGCAAAAAATGAAATATTACAATGTTACGCTTTCTGAATTACAAAAAGCAACCGAAGAAGCAAGTAAAAATTCATCGGGTGGATTTATCAATCAACATTCGCAAGAATATGTAGTGAAGGGAATGGGAAGAACTAATGATACGAGCGAATTAGGAAGTGCCGTTATTAAAGTCGTAAATGGAGTTCCTATTAAAATTGAAGATGTTGCCGAAATCAAAATCAGACCGAAAGTAAAAATTGGTGATGGTTCGCTCAACGGTAATCCAGCAAT
>JBKHVV010000085.1:0-7659 GCA_046569885.1 Bacteroidia bacterium | reverse complement strand
CGTTTTACTTTGTATTTTTTGTGCAATGGGTTTAGCACCATTACCATTTGTATGGTAGAGCAGTTGGGGTTGGCAATAATTTTATCGTCTTTCGTCAACACATCTGCATTTATTTCGGGAACGACTAATTTTTTGTCGGGCTCCATTCGCCATGCCGAAGAGTTATCAACTACAGTACAACCCACTTCGGCAAATTTTGGTGCCCATTCTAAAGATGTAGAACCACCCGCAGAAAATATGGCAATTTGAGGTTTTGCAGCAACGGCTTCGGCAAGCGTAATCACTTCATATTGCTTACCATTCCAATCCATTTTTTTGCCTTTGCTTTTATCAGAAGCAACCAGCAATAACTCCGTTACAGGAAACTTACGTTCTTTCAGCACTTCTAACATTACATTGCCCACCATTCCTGTGGCGCCTACTACAGCTACTTTCATTAATGTGTTATTTTTATTAAAAAATTAATTTTCAGACAACAAATGTATTCTATATTTACACTATGATTAAAAGATTGCAGAAATTTTTTGTTGCTCTATTTTTTCTTTTGGTTGGATTGACTTCTCATGCCCAATTCACCGATGATTTTTCGGATGGAGATTTTACCGCCAATCCAACATGGAGCGGAGACAATGCCTTATTTACGATTGACGCAGGACAGTTGCGCTCTAATGCAGGCGCGCTTGCTGTGGCTACTAGCTATTATTTAAGTACGCCTTCAACATTGGCTACCGATGCCGAGTGGGAGTTTTTTATCAATCTAAAATTTGCTACTTCGGGGGCTAATTATGTAGATGTTTATTTGATAGCAGATAATGCGAATTTAAGTTTAGCAAACAATGGATACTTTGTCCGCATAGGAAACACGGACGATGAAATTTCTCTTTACAAACGTGTGGCAGGAACAAACACCATGATAATTGATGGTGTAGATCTTTTGGTAAATAGTTCTACTAATAATATTTTTAAAATTAAGGTTACAAGAGACTTGTCTGACAACTGGACGTTGATGCATGACAAAGGCGTTACGGGAACCTATACTACAGAGGGCGTTATAACAGATAGCGATGTCAACTCATCTACGCATTTTGGAATTTACATCACACAATCTACAGCAGCATCTCCTGCAAATAATCACTTTTTTGATGACTTTGTAGTACAGAATATTCCTGTAGATGCAACCCCGCCAAGCTTGGTTTCTGCAACGGTTATCTCAAGCACAGAATTGGATGTGTTGTTTGATGAACCTGTTGACATTGCTTCAGCTGAAACGGAAATAAATTATTCTGTAAACGGAGGCGTTGGCAACGCAACACTTGCAACACTTGATGGAGGCAATCCTGCGTTGGTGCATTTAACGTTTGCAATACCGTTTTCTAACGGTCAGAATTACACCATTACCGCAACGAATGTAGAAGATTTGGTGGGTAATGTACAAACATCCACTACTGCCAATTTTACGTATTTCGTGCCCGATGTGGCTTCGTTTAAAGACATAGTGATAAACGAAATTTTTGCCGACCCAACGCCTGTGGTTGGTTTACCCGATGCAGAATTTGTAGAGTTGTTCAACGCTACTACCGACAAATATTTTGATTTATCTGGATGGAAATTTTTCGACCCAACATCCACCGCAACCATTCCCAACGGAACCATTTTATTTCCTGGACAATATTTGATTTTATGCTCAACAACTAATGCGCCATTGTTTTCTGCTTACCCTAATGTTGTTGGCGTGTCATCGTTTCCATCGTTAAATAATTCCGATGATGACATTACGCTTTCAGACAATTTAGATAACGTAATAGACAATGTAGTTTACTCAGACGATTGGTATGGTAGTACAACGAAAGATGATGGTGGTTATACTCTGGAATTAATCAATCCATTTGTACCGTGTAGCGATGCCAATAATTGGATAGCCTCCAACGATGCTTCGGGTGGTACGCCTTCTGCGCAAAATTCTGTGTATGATGCCACACCAGATGCCACAGCACCTTTCGTTACGTTTGTTGAAACGATTGACAGACAAATAGCTTTGGTCAATTTATCAGAACCGATAGATATTACATCGTTGACTACTGCTAATTTTTCTGTTACTGGTGGAATTTCTGTAGTTGATTTTATTTCGAATAATGTAGAAAATACTCAGATAAAAGTATCATTTGTTCCCGCTTTAGACACGGGCATTGTGTACACATTAACCATGATAGATTTAACAGATTGTTCGGGCAACACTGCTACTTCTTCTGGCGATTTTGTGTTGCCATTTGAAGTGAAAAAAGGCGACATCATCATCAACGAAGTGTTGTTTAATCCATTTACCGGAGGTGCTGATTTTGTTGAGTTATATAACAACTCTAGCAAAGTGTTAAATCTAAAAGGATTGCATTTAGCCAACGAAGAAGACGGTGTAACCGACAACTTTGAAACCATAGAAGAATTTAGATTATTGAATCCAGGAGATTTTATTGTCATCTCTGAAGATACCACCAACATTAAAGAAAATTACTTAAGCAGTGTGGCAGGAAAATTTTTGCAAAGCGACTTGCCAACGTATTCTGACAGCGAAGGTATTGTAATCGTTGCACTTGTGGATAGCACCATTGGCGATAGATTTGCCTATACAGACGACATGCATTTTAGATTGATAAAAGATGACGAAGGCAAAAGTTTAGAGCGCATTGATTATAATCGAGCAACCGATGATGAAACCAACTGGCACACGGCTGCCGAAAATGTTGGCTTTGCCACACCTGGAAGAATTAACTCACAATATTTCGAAGGACAAAACGATGGAGAAGTAACGGTTTCTCCCGAAATTTTTTCTCCTGATAATGATGGTTACGAAGATGTGATTACCTTCTCGTATTCCTTTAACCAAGAGGGTTTTGTGGGCAATGCTTACATCTACGATTCCGAAGGACGTATGGTGCGCTACTTGTTGCAAAATCAATTGCTCGGAGCATCGGGCGCATTTTCTTGGGATGGCATTACCGATAGAAACGACAAGGCGCGCATTGGAGCATACATTTTTATTTTCGAAGTGTTCAACCTTCAGGGAGATGTCAATGTTTATAAGAAAACATTTGTTTTGGGAGGAAAACTCTAAATCATGACGGAAGAACTGGTTATTCTTGTTGATGAAAACGACAAGCAATTGGGCTTAATGGAAAAAATGGAAGCCCACGAAAAAGGCTTATTGCACCGTGCGTTTTCGGTATTTGTGTTTAATAATAAAGGAGAATTATTATTACAACAAAGAGCGATAGATAAATACCATTCCGGTGGTTTGTGGACGAACACTTGTTGCAGCCACCCACGCGATGGCGAAAGTGTGGAAAATTCTGCCCACCGCAGATTACAAGAAGAAATGGGCTTTGATTGTACCCTCGAAAAAAAGTTTCATTTCATTTACAAACGCGAATTAGACAAAGGTCTTACCGAACACGAATTAGACCACGTGTTTTTTGGAATGTATAATGATGCGCCCAACATTAATACCGAAGAAGTAGCTGACTACAAATGGGTAAACATGACCCAACTAAAAACAGATATGCAAACCAACCCACACCTCTACACCGAGTGGTTTAAAATTTGTTTTGATGAGGTGGAGAAGCAAAAAACTAATTATTCTTCCAATGATATTTTATAAAAGTAGAGTTTTCTGAAAACTTAACCCCTTTGACTATATCATTTCCTCCAAATCCACCCAAAAATCCAATAGAATTACATTTAGTATCTATTACATTGGTAATATTATCTGGACAGTTTCCAGTATTAGTTGTATAGACAGTTTCTCCCTGAAAAATATATTCAGAAACATTGGCGTGGTCTCCACAAACATTTTCAGAAACGTATCTGATGTGGTCTTTTATACAATTTTCAGCATTTTTCTTGTTACAAGAAAGTACGATTGAGATTAATATTAAGAAAACAGAATTTTTCATTTTTTCAAATCAAATTTATAATAAACAACGGAAATAACAAAACATTATTACCCAAAACCTTTACCTTTGGCAAGGACATTAACAAAGCAATGTCATGCTGAACGGACACTGAGCTTGTCGAAGTGTTATTTCAGGATCTCATAATAGAAACGGACGCTGAAATAAATCTTTACAATCCTGCTACATTCGGTAGGATTTTTTATTTTTACACTTCTCATTCAGAAAAAGAGGATGAAAAAAATATTTCTGTTGTTGTTTAGTTTGTGTGCGTTGTCGTTATCGGCACACGAGTACTACATTGCCATTTTTGAAGTAGGGCTTAGTAAAGATGAGCGCTCCATTCAAATAAGCGCTAAGTTTATTGCACATGATTTGGAGGAAGCTATCATGAGTACTAATGGTCCGCATCTAAATTTAGGTTCTAAAAATGAACATCCACAAGCCGATTCTTTGTTATTTGATTATATTCTTCGAAATTTTTCTATTAACGTGAATAAGAAAAAAATATCGCCCATTTTTGTTGGTAAGGATGTTGAATTTGACGAAGATTTATGGGTATATATCGAAATTCCGTTGGACGAAAAAATGAAAGAAATGAGTATCACAAACACTTGTTTAATTAGCGATTTTCCTTCACACCAAAACATCATGCACGTTACTATTAAGGGACAATTAAAAACTTACGTATTCACTAAAAATATAATAGACCAACACATACAATTATGATAAAGCACTTACTTTTTTCAACAACAATTTTGTCCTTTTTTGTCGGATTTTCTCAAGTAGAAAACCCAGAAAATGTAGATAAAAATAAATTTCGTCAAATGTATCAGGAATATGCCACACCAAACGTATATCGTACTGCTGGTGGTGCACCTGGACACGGTTACTATCAGCAAAAAGCTGATTATGTAATGAACATTGTGTTGGATGATGCCAAACAAACCATTACGGGTGAAGAAACCATTACTTACTACAATAACTCACCCGATAAATTAGAGTATTTGTGGTTGCAGCTCGACCAAAACCAAAGCGCCCGTGATTCGGATTCAAAGCTCATCCATACAGGAAAATTGAGTGATAGAATGTCCTTTGAACAACTGGAGCGTATGCACAACGATTTTGATGGTGGATTTAAAATCACTTCGATTACCGATGTTGCAGGAAAATCTATGAAATGTGTCGTTAACAAAACGATGATGCGTATTGATTTGGCTACACCTTTAGCAGCGAAAGGAAAAATTACATTCAAAATAAAATGGTGGTACAACATCAACGACCGCATGAAAGTTGGCGGACGTTCGGGCTACGAGTATTTTGAAAAAGATGGTAACTACCTTTACACCATTGCACAGTTTTTTCCAAGAATGTGTGTTTACAACGATGTAGAAGGTTGGCAAAATAAACAGTTTTTAGGTGCAGGAGAATTTACCCTAACCTTTGGCGATTATGATGTAAAAATAACTGTGCCCGATGACCATATTGTTGGAGCTACCGGTGAATTACAAAACATGAAAAATGTTTACAGCGCAGAGCACATCAAACGTTGGGAACAAGCGAAAAAAGAAACGGTAAATCCTGTAATTATTGTTACACAAAAAGAGGCAGAAGAAAACGAAAAAGACAAATCTACCAAGACCAAAACATGGCATTTTAAAGCAACCAATGTGCGTGATTTTGCATTTGCTTCTTCACGAAAATTTATTGTAGATGCCATGACGGTAAAACAAAATTCAAGAGATGTTTTGGCGTTGTCATACTATCCGAAAGAAGGTAATCCACTATGGGAAAAATATTCTACCAAAGCAGTGGCGCATACCTTAAAAATTTACTCAAAACACACCTTTGATTATCCTTACCCTGTGGCCATTTCCGTTCACTCAAAAAATATTGGAATGGAATACCCGATGATTTGTTTTAATGGCGGAAGACCCGAAGAAGATGGCACGTATTCCGACAGAACAAAATACGCGATGATTGGTGTTATTATTCATGAGGTAGGTCACAACTATTTTCCGATGATTGTAAACTCTGATGAGCGCCAATGGACATGGATGGATGAAGGGCTGAACACTTTTTTACAATACCTCACCGAGCAAGAATGGGAGAGAGATTATCCAAGTCGTAGAGGTCCAGCATTTAAAATTGTTGATTACATGAAAGGTGATAAGTCAGGATTGGAGCCCATCATGACCAACTCCGAATCTATTATGCAATTTGGAAATAATGCCTACGGAAAACCTGCAACTGCGTTAAACATTTTGCGTGAAACCGTTATGGGTAGAGAACTATTTGACCATGCATTTAAAATGTATTCCCAACGATGGATGTTTAAGCACCCAACACCCGAAGATTTATTTAGAACCATGGAAGATGCCTCTGGTGTTGACTTAGACTGGTTTTGGAGAGGTTGGTTTTACACTACCGACCACGTAGATATTTCATTAGAAAACGTAAAATGGTATAAAATAGATAGCAAAAATCCTGAGGTGGAATTTCCTAAAAAACGTGAAGAAGCAAAAGCCGATGATGAACGCTTTATCGGAAACGTCCGCAACAAAACAGACATCAAAGAAACCTACAGCGAACGCGACCCTTCTATTTTAGATTTTTATAACAAACACGATCAGTTTGAGGTAACGTCATTAGATAAAGAAGACTATGAAAAATATTTGGCTAAGCTAAGCGATAATGATAGAAAGTTGCTTAACTCAGGATATAATTATTATGAGTTAAGTTTTAAAAACATTGGTGGCTTGGTAATGCCCGTTATTGTTGAGTTTACTTACAATGATGGCACTAAACACGAAGTGAGAATTCCCGCAGAAATTTGGATGAAAAACAATTACGAAGTAAGCAAAGTGTTTCCATTACCAAAAGAAGTGATTGCCATTCGCGTTGACCCACATTTAGAAACAGCTGATACAGATATTTACAACAACTATTGGCCACGCATGGTGCAGCCTACACGCTTTGAACTTTTCAAAGCTGGCGATTCTGGTTGGGGTGGTGGTGGCGAAAACCTCATGCAACGTCATAAGCGAGCTGAGGAGAAGAAATAGAAAAGATTTTTTCTTTGCCTTTTCTCTATTAATTTTTTTCCATCGGCACACAGAGGTTTGATAGATGATTCATATTTTGTTGATTTTTGGTCAATTTTTTCTAGGAATTCCAACTTTATGAGGGTTGCCAAATATCCAAAAAACTCCCTAATTCTCCAATTGTTACAGCATTAAAATTTGGCACATTTATCTAAATTGCCCTATCTTTGCGTTATGAGCACCAAAAACGAAGGTTTAATTTGCTCCTTTTGTGGGCGAAGCAAAAAAGAAACCAACCTACTTATAGCTGGTGTAGACGCCCACATTTGTGATGTGTGTATTACCCAAGCACATCAAATTGTGCAAGATGAAGTCGTACACAAATCTTCTAAAGATTTTAAGAAAAACTTAACCCTTCGAAAACCTGCCGAAATCAAATCGCACTTAGACCAATACGTTATTGGACAAGAAGACGCTAAAAAAACATTGTCCGTAGCAGTGTATAACCATTACAAACGTTTGCTACAACCTGCTACCAGCGATGATATAGAAATTGAAAAATCGAACATCATTTTGGTGGGCGAAACAGGAACAGGGAAAACCCTCTTGGCACGTACCATTGCACGAGTACTCAACGTGCCATTTTGCATTGCCGATGCCACAGTAATTAC
>JBKHVV010000084.1:0-7708 GCA_046569885.1 Bacteroidia bacterium | reverse complement strand
ACCTATGGGCGCAGGCATTGCATTTGCAGAAAAATACAAAGGCACAAAAAACGTATGTTTTTGCTCAATGGGTGATGGTGCTGTGCGCCAAGGTGCATTGCACGAAACATTCAACATGGCTATGATGTGGAAGCTACCCGTAATTTTCATTATCGAAAATAACAACTACGCCATGGGTACTTCTGTAGAAAGAACTACCAATGTGCAAGATTTATCAGAAATAGGAAAGTCGTACCACATGCCTTCAAAATCGGTAGATGGAATGACCGTAGAAGCCGTACACGATGCCATTGAAGAAGCATGCGCCAGAGCGCGTAGAGGCGATGGCCCTACCTTATTGGACATTAGAACTTACCGCTACAAAGGACACTCGATGAGCGACCCTCAAAAATACCGTAGTAAAGATGAAGTTGCCGAATGGCAAGGCGAAGACCCTATTGAAAAAGTGTTACAAACTATTTTGGATAACAAATTGGCTACGCCAAAACAAATAGAAGAAATCAACCAGAATGTGCTAAAAGTAGTTGAAGAGTCTGTGAAATTTGCAGAAGAATCTCCACTACCAAAACCACACGAATTGTTTGAAGATGTTTACTCTGATGAGTATCCTTACATTAAAGAATTTATAGACTGATAATTCAATTACGAATTCAAAATTACGAATTACGATAAATGAAAACGGAAAACATAATCCAACAAAAATCATTTGCATTCGCAATTAGAATCGTTAATATGTATAAATTTTTAAGCTCAGAAAAAAATGAGTTTGTACTTTCTAAACAACTGCTTCGCTCAGGAACCTCTATTGGAGCTAACATTGAAGAAGCAATTGGTGCTCAATCAGAGAAAGATTTTTTATCAAAAGTAAGTATTGCTTACAAAGAAACAAGAGAAACCATTTATTGGTTAAAGTTGTTGCAAGCAACAAAATATTTAAAAGAAAAAGAATTAATTTCTATGATGAATGATGCAAATGAAATTTTAAAAATCATTGCAAAAATTCAGATAACAATTAAAAAGAAAACCAGAGCGAATTAAACAAATTTGTAATTCGTAATTTTAAATTCGTAATTTAAAGAGATATGGCTGAAATAATTAAAATGCCCAAATTAAGTGACACCATGACAGAAGGCGTGGTAGCCAACTGGCTTAAAAAAGTGGGCGATGATGTAAAAGAAGGTGAAATTTTAGCGGAAATTGAAACCGATAAAGCTACTATGGAATTTGAATCGTTCTACACAGGAACACTTTTACATATTGGTGTTGAAAAAGGAAAAGCAGCGCCCGTAAATGAAATATTAGCTATTATTGGTAATAAAGGAGAAGATGTTTCTAAACTTCTAAAAGAAGCGTTACCAAAAAATACTGAGAAAAAACAGGAAGTAGCAGAAATCAAAAAACAAGACGTTGCAGAAATAAAAACAGAAGTTATTCCTCAAGCTAAACAAGAAGAAAAACCAAAAGCAATTAATCAATCACAAACATTCACTTCTGTTGCTTCAAATGGAAAAATATTTGTGTCTCCATTAGCTAAAAAATTAGCAGAAGAACGTAACATCAACTTAAACTTTGTAAAAGGAAGTGGCGAAGGTGGACGAATTGTAAAACGTGATATTGATAATTATGTTCCTTCATCAGCGGGTGTTTCAGGAAAATCTTTTGCAACAAAAGAAAGCTTTAGAGAAGAACCTGTTTCGCAAATGCGAAAAATTATTGCACAGCGTTTAGCCGAAAGTAAATTCACAGCTCCACATTTCTACTTAACTATTGAACTAAATATGGACAACGCTATTGCTGCGCGTGAAGCCATCAATAAAGAAATAAATCCTGCAAAAATTTCATTCAACGATTTAGTTATAAAAACCGTTTCACTTGCTCTAACAAAACACCCTCAAGTTAATGCCTCATGGTTGGGTGATAGAATTCGCTATAACGACCATGTACATATTGGAGTTGCAGTTGCGGTTCCTGAAGGTTTGTTGGTTCCTGTAGTACGTTTTGCAAATACAAAATCGCTTACTCAAATTGGAGACGAAGTGAAAGTATTTGCGCAAAAAGCCAAAGACAAAAAATTACAACCCGAAGATTGGGCTGGCAACACGTTTACCATTTCTAATTTAGGAATGTTTGGTATCGAAGAATTTACTGCCATCATTAACCCGCCCGATGCATGTATCTTAGCGGTTGGAGGAATTATGCAAAAACCCATTGTAAAAAATGGGCAAATTGTTCCAGGAAATACGATGAAAGTTACCCTTTCGTGCGACCACCGTGTGGTAGATGGTGCTGTAGGTAGTGCGTTTTTACAAACATTCAAAAACTACTTAGAAAATCCTATAACGATGTTTATTTAAAAAAATAGATTTTAAATCATCTAAAAAGCATTAGGCACTTACCTAATGCTTTTTTTTTACATTTGCGCGAATACTTTTAAAAGTAAAAAATGAAAAAAATAGTTTTATCATTTCTTGTTGCATCGTCATTAGCTGTAAATGCTCAAGTAACCGAAGTAGAAAAAACATTACGAAATCAGAATGCAGACTCAACTTTGGGTTGGAAAGCAGGTGGAGTAATCAATATCGGGTTTTCTCAAGTAAGCCTTACTAACTGGGTGGCAGGTGGACAAAGCTCTGTAACAACCAATGGCTTGTTAAGTTTATTTGCACATAAAACCAGCAAAAGAGGTTTGTGGGAAAACTATTTAGACATGGGTTATGGTATTTTAAAACAAGGTGAAGGCGCAGAAAACCTAAGAAAAACAGACGACCGTCTTGAGTTTTTATCAAAGTATGGTCAAAAGATTAATGAAAAATTATATTATGCTGGTTTAGTAAATTTCAAAACTCAATTTACCAACGGTTATAATTATCCCGATGTTACAACTCCCATCTCTCGATTATTGGCACCAGGATATTTGTTAGTGGCACTTGGTATTGACTACGTTCCGAGCAAAAAATTAAGCATGTTCGTTGCGCCATTAACTAGTAAAAACACGTTTGTAATGGATGAAACATTGAGCAACGCTGGTGCTTTTGGCGTTGAAGTTGGCGAAACATTTAGAACAGAGTTTGGAGGTTATGTAAGAATAAACTACAAAACGGATGTTGTAGAAAACGTGAATTTTCAAACTAGATTAGACTTATTTTCAAACTATCTTAACAATCCACAAAACATTGATGTAAGCTGGGAAACATTAATATCCATGAAAGTAAATAAGTTTATTTCTGCCACTGTGAGTACACATCTTGTTTATGATGATGATATTGACATTGCAGTAGATGAAAACAACGATGGAATTACCGATGCTATTGGACCAAGAGTTCAATTTAAACAGCTTTTGTCTATTGGTTTCAATTATAAATTTTAACCTAATATTTGTATACATAAATTATTAACAATTAAAAATAAAAAAGATGAGCTTAATTAAAGAATTTAAAACTTTTGCCATGAGAGGTAACGTATTAGACATGGCTGTAGGTATCATTATTGGTGGTGCATTTGGTAAAATTGTATCGTCTATTGTGTCCGATATAATTATGCCTCCTATTGGCGTATTGGTTGGTGGCGTTTCGTTTACCGACCTAAAACTAACTATTAAAGATGCCATTCCAGCGCAACTTGATGCAGCAGGAACTATTATTGCAGAAGCCGCACCGGCAGTTACAATAAACTATGGTAACTTTATTCAGGTTATATTTGATTTTATAATCGTAGCGTTTGCCATTTTCTTGATGATAAAAGCCATGAATGCTGCAAAGAAAAAAGAGGAAGAAGCACCTGCTGCACCACCAGCACCCTCTAAAGAAGAAGTATTACTTTCTGAAATTAGAGACATCTTAAAGAACAAATAGTAAAGTGTTGTTTGGTTATTGGTTATTAAAGAGTGAAAAATTAAATATCTAATAACCTATAACTTTCAACCTTAAACATTTAACTTTCAACCTTAAACATTTAACTTTCAACTTTCAACCTTCAACCTTCAACCTTCAACTTTCAACATTTAACTTTCAACCTTAAACATTTAACTTTCAACCTTCAACTTTCAACCTTCAACTATCCTCCATGAAACGATGCGAATGGTGTGGCACAGATCCACTTTATGTAAAATACCACGATGAAGAATGGGGAAAACCCATTTATGATGATAAATTATTGTTTGAGTTTCTCATTCTAGAAACTTTTCAAGCGGGCTTAAGTTGGATAACCGTTTTACGCAAACGCGAAAATTTCAGAAAGGCATTCGATAAATTTGACTATAAAAAAGTAGCTAAATACAATGACAAAAAAGTTGCCGAGTTAATGCAAAACGAAGGAATCATTCGCAACGGATTAAAAATAAAAGCGGCCATTACCAACGCGCAAGCGTTCATGGAAGTTCAAAAAGAATTTGGTACTTTCAGTAAATACATTTGGGCATTTGTTAATGGGAAACCCATTGTAAATAAGTTCAAAACCTTAAAAGAATTTCCTGCCTCTACTCCACTTTCGGATGCTATAAGCAAAGACTTAAAAAAACGTGGATTTAAATTTGTTGGCAGTACTGTTGTGTATGCTCATATGCAGGCTACAGGTATGATAAACGACCATGTTGTAGGGTGTTCATTCAAATAAAATTACACCAAAGACGCCAATTTTTCTTCCAACAACTTGATTTTTGAAATGGCATCCTGTTGCTTTTTACGCTCTGCATCTAACACTTGAGAAGGTGCACCACTCACGAATTTTTCATTGCTTAATTTTTTATCTACAATAGCTAAAAATCCTTTGGTGTAGTGTAATTCTTCTTTAATTTTTTCTACCTCACTTTCTACATTTACTTGATCGCCATATGGAATAAAATATTCATTGCCATTAGCTATAAAAGTAAATGCATTAGGAACTTTCTCTGATGCAGATTTTATTTCGGAAGCATTACACAACTTTTCAATAATCGGATTAAATAGTGAAGCCGTTGAATCTTGTCCTTTTACAAAAAGGTCTATCTTCAATTTTTGAGCAATGTTATTTTCTTTACGGATAGTTCTAATATTAGAAATTACATCCTCTGCTACCGAAAATGATTCAGACAGGTTTTGGTTCGTATTTTTAACTTTTGGCCACTCTGCAAACATGATGGTTTCTTTGCTTTTACGCTCAGAAATTAAATGCCAAATTTCTTCGGAAATGAATGGCGCAAAAGGATGAACTATTTTCAGTAAACTTTCTAAAAATGCAATGGTTCTTTCGTAAGTTGATGCATCAATCGGTTGCTGATACGCTGGTTTTATCATCTCTAAATACCACGAGCAGAAATCATCCCACACCAACTTGTACGTTTGCATTAACGCATCAGACATCCTAAATTTATCGTACGCTTCATTAATGTTTTTAAGCGAAGTATTAAATCGTTCTTCAAACCATTCAACAGCAATTTTACTCGATTGTGGTTGCTCAATATTTTCTATTTCCCAAGATTTTACCAAACGAAATGCGTTCCAAATTTTATTGGTAAAATTTCTGCCTTGCTCACACAAAGCACTATCAAACAACAAATCATTTCCAGCAGGAGAACTTAACAACATGCCTACTCTAACACCATCTGCACCATACTTTTTCATCAACTCAATTGGGTCAGGTGAATTACCTAAAGATTTAGACATTTTTCTTCCCAATTTATCGCGAACAATACCTGTGTAATAGACATTTTTAAATGGCAATTCGCCTTTGTATTCGTAACCAGCAATAATCATACGCGCTACCCAAAAGAACATAATTTCGGGCGCGGTTACTAAATCGTTGGTTGGATAATAGTAGTGTAAATCTTTGTTGCCTGTTTTATCTTCTTTGCCAAAAATAGTTGGGTCGAAAACAGAAATAGGCCACAGCCACGAAGAAAACCATGTATCTAAAACATCTTCATCTTGTCTTACTTCCTCAATTTTTAATTTTTCATTTTTAATGTTCAATTCGAGAAATGCTTCTTCTTTTGTTTTGGCTACGGCATGGTTGCCTTTGCCATCATACCATACAGGAATTTGATGTCCCCACCACAACTGACGTGAAATACACCAGTCTTTAATGTTTTCCATCCAGTGACGGTAGGTGTTTTTAAACTTGGCAGGATGAAACTGAATGTTGTCGTTCATCACATTTTCTAACGCTGGTTTTGATAATTTTTCCATTGCCAAAAACCATTGCATAGACAATTTTGGTTCAATTACTGCATCGGTACGCTCAGAAAAACCAACTTTATTGATATGGTCTTCCTCTTTTACCAGATAGCCCATTTCTTTGAGTTCTAAAGCTATTTTTTTACGGACTACAAAACGGTCTTCACCCACATAAAACTGTGCTGCTTCGCTCAAAGTACCATCTTCGTTTAGGACATCTATTACTTCTAAGCCAAATTTTATACCTAATTCATAGTCGTTAATATCGTGAGCAGGCGTAACTTTTAAACATCCTGTTCCAAATTCTGCCTCAACATACTCATCAAAAACGATAGGCACCGCACGATTTACAATAGGCACAATGGCTTTTTTACCTTTTAAATGCTGATAACGCTTATCGTTTGGATTTACACAAACTGCTGTATCTCCTAAAATGGTTTCAGGACGTGTAGTGGCAATGGTTATCCATTCATCCTCGCTATCTTCAATTTTATAACGAACGTAATATAATTTTGAGTTGACTTCTTTGTAGTTTACTTCTTCATCAGAAAGAGCTGTTTTAGCAACAGGATCCCAATTTACCATACGCACACCACGATAGATGTAGCCTTTTTTGTGTAAATCAATAAACGTATCTATTACGCTGTTGTAATAGTCTTTGTTCATGGTAAAATTGGTTCTATCCCAATCGCACGAAGCACCCAATTTTTTCAATTGGTCGAGAATGATGCCTCCATGTTTGTTGGTCCATTCCCATGCGTGATTTAAAAATTCTTCGCGCGATAAATCGTGTTTGCTAATGCCTTCTGCTTTTAATTTAGCCACTACTTTGGCTTCGGTGGCGATAGAGGCATGGTCGGTACCAGGTACCCAACAGGCATTTTTACCCAACATACGTGCTCTTCGCACCAATACATCTTGAATAGTATTGTTAAGCATGTGCCCCATGTGCAATACGCCCGTAACATTTGGTGGAGGAATTACAACGGTATAGGGCTCTCTTTCATCGGGTGTTGACTTAAAAAAACCATTTTCCATCCAGTAGCCATACCACTTGTCTTCAGATTGTTTTGGGTCGTATATTTTGGGAATTTCCATTCTATATTTTATTGTTGAAAAGGCAAATTTAACAAGTATAGCGTTATTTTTATCAGATAAAATGGCATTTTTATTATTTTTGGTCTGATATTTGATTTAATACTAATAACTACGAGCAGAAAAATGTTAAACATTTGTTAAAGAAAAAATAGTAAAATAAAAACAACATATATTTGTATTAACTAAAAAAACAATTAAAAAAGATTATGAAGAAGTTAGCAATTACACTTGGTGTAGCATTAGCAAGTTTATTCAGCATTGCACAAGAAGAAGTAAAAACGAGTGGTGCACAAATTAGTTTTGATAAAGAAATTCACGACTATGGCACCGTTGACCAAGGTGGAAATGGTGAGTGCGCATTTACATTTACCAACACAGGTAATGAACCTTTGATTATAACAAAAGCAAAAGGTTCGTGTGGATGTACTGTACCTGAGTGGCCGAAAGAGCCGATTGCTCCG
>JBKHVV010000083.1:0-7735 GCA_046569885.1 Bacteroidia bacterium | reverse complement strand
AGACGATATCTTTAATGACTTAGAAGAAGATGACGACCGAAATTATGATGACTATTAGTCATTGATGAATACTTCAAAAAAACATCTTATAGTTATTGTTGGGCCAACTGCTATTGGGAAAACAGCTTTCTCAATTAAGTTGGCTCAACTGTTTAACACCGAAATTATCTCGGCAGATTCTCGGCAGTTTTTTAAAGAAATGAGTATTGGCACTGCCAAACCAAATCCAGAAGAATTAAGCCAAGCACCACATCACTTTATTGGTACTATTTCCATAAACGACTTTTATAGCGCTGGGAAATTTGAAAAAAATGCCTTAGCGGTAATTGAAGAAAAATTCAAAACACACGAAGTACTAATACTAGTTGGTGGTTCGGGTTTATACATTAACGCGGTTTGCAATGGTATTGATGATATTCCATCGGATGAAAACATCAAAAACAAACTCCTCGAACAACAAAAGAAAGATGGTTTAGAACCATTACTAAATCAACTTAAACAACTTGATGAAAGCTATTACAATGAAGTTGATAAAAACAATCCAAGCCGAATTATTCGTGCACTTGAAGTGTGTTTAGCTTCTGGTAAACCCTATTCATCATTTAGAGAAAGTGTAAAAAAGGAACGCCCATTTAACATCATAAAAATTGGCTTAGATGGTGCTCGTGATAACATTTATAACAACATTAATCAGCGTGTAGATAACATGATGCGTGAGGGTTTACTTGAAGAGGCAAAAGCTCTTTACCCATTTAAACATCTTAACGCATTGCAAACGGTGGGCTACTCAGAACTGTTTGATTACTTTGACGAAAAAATTTCTTTGGAAGAAGCCATACAACTCATAAAGCAAAACACACGTAGATATGCCAAACGCCAGCTGACGTGGTTTAAAAAAGATGAAGACGTAAAATGGTTTGACTTTAATAATGTAGCTTTGGCGGAAAGTTACGCGTTGTCTTGCTTACACTCCTAAAAAAATATAAAACCATAGAGCGCAATGTGCTGATGATGATTGCATCAGAAGCTGTGTTGCAAATTGTGAATGGCGCATTTTTATTGGTGTTGGCAATATACTTAAAAAATAAAGGTTACTCCGATTCTGAAAACGCTATGTTTATAAGCTATCGGTTTTTAAGTTCTATGTTACTTGCCGCACCAATGGGCTTACTCATTAAAGGAAGAAAACTCATTCCATTTTTTAAATGGTCGGCAATACTCACACCTATTTTATCAGTTCTAATAATTTATAGCACCGAGTTGGATAAAAGTTGGCTGATTTCATTACTTATGTTTTTATGGGGTGTGAGTTTTACCATGAACCAAGTATGTAAATTGCCTTTTATCATGCGTAATTGTTCATCAGAAAATGTAACGGGTGCCATTACGCTTAACTATGCCACGTGGAGCTTTGGCGCAATTATAGCTGGTATAATTATTAGTGTATTATCAACCATTGATGCCAATACATTTAACGATAAAAACTTATTATACAGCATTTCATTTTTAGGATTTTTATCTATGTATTTTGCTTTTACAATTTCTTCAGAAAAAATTCTTGACGAAAAATCATCAAACACCTTAAAATCACTAAAAGAATACGATTGGAAAGTAGTTATAAAAGCATTGGTGCCCACATTTATTTTAGCTACTGGCGCGGGTTTATCCATTCCTTTTATGAATTTATTTTTCAATCACGTGCACGGATTTTCATCGGCAGATTATTCTAAATTGGGTTCTGTAAGTTTTGTTTTGGTATTAGCATTAAACTTATTTGTTCCACATATAAAAGATAAAATGGGCTACAAAAAAGCCATTCCTTTATTTCAAGGCGCAGGCATTTTAATATTGATTTTATTGGCGTGCACAGAATTTTACGCGGGAAATTATTGGGCGGTTGGTTTAGCTGGATTTTTATTTTTAGTTCGGCAACCCATTATGAGCACTGCTCAACCCATGACAACAGATTTAATTATGAAATACGTTGGCAAAACCAATCAAGAGCTGGTAAGTGCCATTTACTCTACCATTTGGAATGGTACGTTTGTAGTTAGTGCATTTATTTTTGGCGTGCTTAGAAAATATGATGTGCAATACGTTTACATCTTTTTTGTAACTGCATTTTTATACATTGTGGGGCTTTCGCTTTATATATTGCTTATCTTAGAGTTTGAAAAACGTGCTAACAAATTGGATAATGAGTAAAAAAATCTTCATAAAAAACATTAAAAAGTTACTTCAGGTAAGAGATGAACATTTAGATTTTGTTCCAGCAAAAGACATGTACCTATTACCCGAAATTGAAGATGCTTTTTTAGCTATTGAAGATGGCATTATTGTAGAATACGGCAAAATGAGTGACTGGCCTGGAATTACTGATTGGCGAGATTTAGAAGTAATTGATGTAACAGGAAAAATGGTGCTACCTACTTGGTGTGACCCTCACACACACTTAGTTTTTGCCAAAACACGTGAAGAAGAATTTGTAGATAGAATAAATGGTTTAACCTATCAAGACATTGCAGCGAAAGGAGGAGGTATTTTAAATTCTGCAAAAAAAGTACAACAAGCCACCGAAGAAGAATTATACCATAGTGCGCTTCACCGTTTGAATGAGGTATGCGAAATGGGCACAGGAGCCATTGAAATAAAAAGTGGCTATGGACTTACGTTAGATGCAGAACTTAAAATACTGCGCGTAATAAAGCGTCTGAAAGAAAATTCCAACGTAATTATTAAAGCCACATTTTTAGGTGCTCATGCCATTCCATCCGAATTTAAAGAAAATCGTAATGGCTATATTGATTTAATCATTAATGAAATGTTGCCCGCAATTGCTAAGGAAAACTTAGCAGATTTTATAGATGTGTTTTGCGAAACCAACTATTACACTCCTGAAGAAACCAACCGCATTTTAAAAGCAGGAAGCAAATATGGGTTGATGCCAAAAGTACACGTCAACCAATTTACAAGCATAGGCGGAATTGATGTTTGCATCAACAATAATGCACTTTCCGTTGACCATTTAGAAGTAATGGAAAGCAAAGATTTCGAGGTGTTGAAAAATTCTACATGTATGCCTACGTTGTTGCCTTCGTGCTCTTTCTTTTTAGGTATTCCGTACGCAACTGCAAAAGAATTTATAAAACAAAATATTCCTTTTGCTCTTGCCTCCGATTATAACCCGGGTTCTACTCCATCTGGAAATATGAATTTTGTAGTATCGTTGGCGTGTATAAAAATGAAACTTACTCCCGAGCAAGCCATTAATGCTGCTACTTTAAATGCTGCTTACGCCATGAATTTACAAAGAGAGATAGGAAGCATTACTGTTGGAAAAAAAGCGAATATTATCATCACCAAAGAAATTTCTTCGGTGGCATTTATTCCTTATTCGTTTGGAAAAAATTGTGTAGAGAGGGTTATAATTTAAACATACCTCTCCAACCAAGAACCACTAATTGGAATAATCCAAGCGTTTTCTAATTCAGCTTTAGTAGAAACTAAATGATTGAAAAATTTAGTTTGAGAATCTAATATACCGTGTAGGTTTTTTAGATGAACGTCTTTTATTTCATCACCTTCTAAATAATTTATCGTCATTCGATTGGTAAAAGAAGTGTTGAATTTTTGTTCTAAACCTTGCACAAAGTGCATCAGTTTATCCAATGAGCAACCACTTGCGTCAGCTTGATTTTCGTCTAACATCACTACCAAAAAACGGTTAAACAACACATGACCTTTAGCCATTAGCTTGGTGCCATGCGCAGCCCACTGAAACAAAAATACATCTAGCATGGCTGCTATCTGCTCGGCTTCATTACTGGTAAATACACGGGTAGAGGGATAGACCCAAACGCGAGCGCTGTCGGGTAAATCGTTGAGATGTTTAAAGGTCGGCTGCATTGGCAATTAATTCGGCTATGTCTAATACTTTAATGTCTTGCTCTTTGTTGAAGTTTTTCACGCCATCGGTCATCATGGTGTTGCAGAAAGGACAGCCCGTTGCTATTACATTTGGTTTAACTTCTAAGGCATCTTCGGTGCGCTCAATGTTGACTTCTTTATTACCTTTTTCGGCTTCTTTAAACATTTGTGCGCCACCAGCACCACAACACAAACCTTTGGTGCGGCAACGTTTCATTTCTACCAACTCGGCATCTAATTTTTGCAACACTTCACGTGGCGCTTCGTATACATCATTGGCTCTGCCTAAGTAGCAAGGGTCGTGAAAGGTAATGCGTTTGCCTTTAAAATCACCGCCATCTTTTATGGTAAGTTTTCCTTCTTTAATCAAACCGTTGATTAATTCAGTATGGTGAACCACTTCATAGTTTCCACCCAATTCAGGGTATTCGTTTTTAAGCGTGTTAAAGCAGTGCGGACATGCTGTTACAATTTTTTTTATCTCATAACCATTCAACACAGCAATGTTTTGCATGGCTTGCATTTGGAATAAAAATTCATTGCCAGCACGTTTTGCGGGGTCTCCCGTACACGATTCTTCTGCACCTAACACAGCAAATTTTATGTTGCAATGGTTTAATATTTTTACAACAGCTTTAGTAATTTTTTTGGCTCTATCGTCAAAACTTCCTGCGCAACCCACCCAAAATAAAATTTCTGGGGTTTCGCCTGCAGCAAGCGTTTCAGACATTGTTGGTACTTTTATATTTGCCATATTATAATTCCTTTTTCATTCAACATTCGTCAATCATCACTCATCAATCCACTTTGCTCTATCATTTTGTGAAAACTGCCAAGGTGCTCCGTTGTTTTCAATATTGGTAAACATACCTGCCAATTCAGAAGGCACTTTCGACTCTTCCATTACTAAATAACGTCTTAAATCAACAATAATAGAAAGTGGGTCTATATTTACTGGACATTCTTGAACACAAGCGTTGCAAGTGGTACAAGCCCACACTTCTTCTTCGGTGATGTAATCGCCTAAAAGTGCTTTACCATCGTACGCTTCTGCTCCATTTTGTGCTTTGTGTTTTCCAAGTTCTTCCAATCTGTCACGCGTATCCATCATGATTTTTCGTGGAGATAATTTTTTGCCTGTTTGGTTAGCTGGACATGAAGATGTACAACGACCACACTCGGTACATGTGTAAGCATCTAACAAATTTTTCCATGTTAAATCTGTTACATCTTTAGCTCCGAAACGCTGCGGGGCAGAATCGGCAGCAGGTGCTGCAAATGGGTCGGCTGTAGGGTCAAGCATGAGTTTTACCTCATTGGTAACACTCTCTAAGTTGTTAAATTTTCCTTTCTTTTCTAAATTAGAATAGTACACATTGGGGAATGCCAACACAATGTGAAAATGCTTTGAAATGGGTAAGTAATTTAAAAATGCGAACACCGTGATGATGTGTCCCCACCAGCCAATTTGTTCAATGATGTGAAGTATTCCGTCACTCATTCCGCTAAATAGTAGTGGACCTAACCAACTTGAAATAGCAAAGCCGTGCGAACCATTGCCTGCATTATTTCTCAACACTTCATCGGCTCCATTCATCATAAAAATGAAGGCGATTAAAATGATTTCTCCGTAAAGAATAAGGTTACCATCTAACTTGGGCCAACCTGTCATTTCGCTCATTACAAAGCGTGGTACTTTCAATAAATTTCTTCTGCTTAAAAAAATCAAAGTAGCCACAAAAGCTAACACTGAAAGGATTTCAATAAAACTGATAACGAAGGTATAAAACCCACCTAACGATGCTTGAAAAATGCGGTGCGAACCAGTAAATCCATCTACAAAAATTTCAATCAATTCTATTTGAGTAATTACAAATGCCGTATAAATACACAGGTGCAATAATGCGGGAATGGGTCGTTGAAACATTTTTTTCTGACCAAAAGCTACTAATAACATCGTTTTAAATCGCTCAGAAGAATTATCGTTTCTATCAATATCCCTACCGAGTTTGATGTTGGAAATTACTTCTCTTACATTTTTTACAAATAAAAAAACAGCAGCAATGGTAATGGCAGAAAATATGATTATTGAAAGCATGGTATTACTCTTTTATAGGTTCTGGCCTATATTTTTTCAAAAATTCTTTTAGTGCTTTTTCATCGCGTGAATCAAGTTTTAGTCCTTTTTCTTTAGAACCAAAAACGGAAAACTGAAGATATCTGTTCGGATGGTCTTTAATATTTTCTATTAATCGTTGAGCTTGGTCAACCATTATATTCACATTATTTATAAGAGAATCGTTGTAAACCAACTGGCCTAAAGAGCCTTCTTTGTTGTTGATAGCCGTTAAAATGAGATTGGTTTCATGCAGTGCTTTTTTGGCATTTTCAACTGTTCCAACTAAATCTGCTGCCGCCAAAGAATCGCTTATGTCTGATAAATTTTGAACGGTATTGGTAATTTGCTGATTACTTTTTTGAAGATTGGTAGTTATTGATTCCACTCTGCTCATAACGCTTTTAAAGACAAATCGGTTTTCTAAAAGTATTGAATCAACACTTCGTGATGTGCTTTCAAAATGTTTAATTGCCACTTGAAGAGAGTTGATGCTTGTATTTAAACTTCCTTTATTCAGATCAAAAATCTCACTAATGGTATTGATAACGGTATCTAAACTTCCAATCAAGTTTTCGGTTTTATTTTTCAACGGAAGTAATTGCTCGTTTACTTGGTCTTGAAGGTCTTTTTGAGTTAAACCAACAATAAAATCGCCTTTTTTAGCAAACATTGTAGAGTTTCCAAGTAACAATTCGATAGAACGTGTTCCTAAAATGTCTGAACGCAACTCCGCACGCGTATCCATAGGAATTTGAATGTCTTTGTAGTTTATCACAAATTCAACGAGAACAGAATCGGGCTCTTGAGGTTGAAACGAAATTTTGGTTACTTGACCAATTTGAAATCCATTTACAGTAATGGCATTTGATTCCATCAAGCCTTGCACATTAACATATTTAACATGAAATGTACGCTGGTTTTTAAATATGTTTAACCCTTTTAAAAAGAAAAAGCCCACAACAAGTGAGGCAATAGCCAAAATAGATAGGGCACCAATGATAACTTCTTTTTTTGCTTTCATATGTTTTTATTGCGACCTAAGAGCTTCGCTAACAGAAACACGCTCACCATTTCGGTAAGCCACGATAAACGCTGTAGTGTAACCTTTTTCTACGGCTAGCTTTTTTTTCTCTTCGGTTTCAGCAAAAGTATAAAAGTTTCCGATGTAATACTTGTAATATTTACCATCTTTTTCAATAAGCACATTTTCAAGACCTTTAAAGTTAGATGGTTTTGTTTCTAATTCGTTAGATGACGTTGCTATTTGAACCCTAAAATAAACGCCATTTGTAGAGGTATCCACTTTGGTTTTTATCGTATCAATTTTTTGCTGCGATGTTTCTTCAATACTCTTCGTTCCGTTTTCTAACGACTCATTAACCGATTCAATACTGTGCTTGTATTTCTCAAATGCTTTGAAAATAGATGTTGCTAAATCATTTTTACCACTTTCACTTTTCAAAAATTTTTCTTCTTCAGGATTTGACAAAAAACCTAATTCTACTAAAACAGATGGCATTGTGGCTGTCCAAAGAACCATAAATCCTGCTTGTTTTACGCCTCTGTTTTCTCGTTTTAGTTTGTAGGTAAATTCATCTTGAATGTTTTTTGCCAAAGTAAGGCTTTGGTCTAAATATATATTTTGCCTTAGCGACAACCCAATATAAGCATCTGGGTCGTTGGGATTGA
>JBKHVV010000082.1:0-8060 GCA_046569885.1 Bacteroidia bacterium | reverse complement strand
CAAAATCAAACTCTGGATAGTCCCCTTTTATAGGGTTGTAAATTCCATTGCCATCGGTATCGTGAAATGGCGCTAAATTTTTAGCTTGCCCCAAACTTTCATCTCCATGTGCTGGCCAAGTTAAGATGGCTTCGGGAATGGTGTAGTCTGGGTCGTTGTAACGGTCTTTAAATTCTAACACTTCTGCCCTGCTCAATTTCCAAACCCTATCGTATTTCTGAAAATCAATCTGTGTACCACTTTTGGAGTAAGGACCTACATAAAAATCATCGCCTTGCATGTATCGTCCTGCCGCTAATTTCAATATTCCGCCTGAGGTTTTAGCGCCTATCCAAATATTGCCTGAATAAGCTATTGCTCTATCATCAAACTCGTTTATAGTATAGCCAGCATTACCTGTAGATCGATTAAGCCATAATAGTGACCCGTTTGGAACTATTGCCTTTACGTTATTAACATCCAAATATCCATACTTTGTAGAAGCAAGAATTAACTCCGATTGTGCTACTTGAGCACTAAAAGAAATAGAAAGAAAAAGTGTGGCAGAAAGTAGAAATGTTTTCATAGTTATATCCGTTTTGTTTTGCTAAGGTATTTATTTCCAAAACATAAATCAAGTAAAATTTATGAAACGGTAGAAAATTTCTAAGGAACGGTTGGTTTTTGAAAAGGAACGGCTAATTCAATTACGAATTATGAATTAATAATTACGGGTTAAAAAATTAAAGAAAAGACTTTTTTGGGTGATGGGGTAATGTAATGTAAGTGATGAAGATTTAGACAACTCTAAAAAATCACGGACAATAAAAGTCTTCAGGACCACCACTGCTTGAACTAGCTGAATATTTTGGGTCGTCTGAACAAAATTTTAGATTAAGATTGTATAGATGCTCTAAAGAAAGTTTGTGCAAAAGCATATCGTTAGAGCCAAAATTAGATTGATCTACAACTATGGTAAATCTGCTTGCGAAAACACCCAAACCACCATCAATGTTAGTGTAGCTTGGCGTTTCTTGGGCAATGCTCGAATTTGGCTGATTTAATTTAATGTACGTTGTTAGTTCTTGGTTAGCCACAGAAACTTTGTACTCAAAATGACGAACCACGCGCTTATCAACAGAGTTATTGTTTGCGGATTTTATGTAATCGTCATTCATCACTTGAGAATAAAATGACTCTCCGTTTAATATAAAATTGATGTCTTCTTTATCAATTTTTGACGTTAAATCGCCCAAATCAAATTCAATGTATCTTCTGGTTACAGAGCCACTGGTTAGGTGTTCGTCATAATAAAACCTAAGTGTTGCCGAAAATAACATTTCTTTTTTTGGAGCAATAAATGTCAATGTTCTTTCAGCATACGTCAAAGGGTTATCATCAGTAATAAATTTTACTTCGTTAGGAAACGATTTATTATCAAAATTCAAATTTGAGGAAACCACATCTGTTTCGGCAGAAACTTTTTTTCTGTCGCCATCAATGAAAATATCAAGGCGATAGCTTGCGTTTTCATCAAAAATATCGGGAACAAAATAATACACCTTTTGAGAATCGGTATAAAAAATACCATCTTGAATATTTTTTACATATTTCTCCTGCAAATTATACTCTTTTGCCACTTGACCAGAAACGCTAATTTGTTTCACCGTTCCAACAATATTTTTATAGATGGTGCAATCGGGAATGCCGGCATAATCGAAATTGTTGCCATCACCAATAAACGACTTATTTATTTTGATGTACTGCGTATCTACACTTTGATCTAACAATCCAAAAACAATAGGTTTGTCATCGTACGGAGCTCTTAAATCTACCTCTGTTTTGCACGAAAACAAAAATGCCACCGTAGCAAAAACAAAAAGGTATGTCAACTTATTTTTATGCATGTCTAAAACGATAATAGAAAGCAAATATAATGGAATTAACAAAACAAGCCACATCAAATACATTTCAATCTTGTATTCTTAAAACGAAAGGCGAAACGATATAATTGTTTAGTTTTGTAAAAAATAACCGATAAAGAATGTCTGTTCACAAAAATAATTTAAAGCGCGTTACCACACATAGTCTTTTGGAAATGAAGATGAATGGCGAAAAAATTTCGATGCTTACGGCTTATGATTTTTCACTAGGAAGAATTGTTGACCAAGCGGGCATTGATGTCATTTTGGTAGGCGATTCTGCCTCTAACGTAATGGCTGGGCACGAAACCACCCTACCCATAACATTAGACCAAATGATTTACCACGCATCTTCGGTAATACGTGCTGTTGAGCGTGCTTTGGTGGTGGTAGATTTACCTTTTGGCACCTATCAAGGCAACTCCAAAGAAGCATTGAATTCCTCCATTAGAATTATGAAAGAAGCAGGTGCACATGCCGTAAAATTAGAGGGTGGTAAAGAAGTAGCAGAATCTGTGCAGCGTATTCTTTCTGCGGGAATTCCTGTAATGGGTCACTTGGGTTTAATGCCTCAATCCATTTACAAATATGGAACTTACACGGTAAGAGCCAAAGAACAGGTTGAAGCCAAAAAATTGTTAGAAGACGCTAAGTTGCTGGAAGAATTGGGTTGTTTTGCGGTTATTTTAGAAAAAATTCCCGCCAAATTGGCTGAAAAAGTAGCTAAAGAACTTAAAATTCCTGTAATTGGTATTGGTGCTGGTGGCAGTGTTGATGGTCAAGTGTTGGTGCTTCATGACATGTTGGGCATTACCTATGAATTTCGTCCACGATTTTTGAGAACTTACCACAACCTTTACGAAGAAATAAAAGGTGCTCTGTCTAAATATGTAGATGATGTAAAAACATCTGATTTTCCTAATAAAAACGAGCAATACCAATAAATGGAATTGGAAATTTTATACGAAGACAATCATCTGATGATTGTCAACAAAAAACCTTCTGAAATTGTACAGGGCGATAAAACAGGTGATGTTCCGCTAAGCGAAAAAGTAAAGGAATTTATAAAAAAGCGAGACAACAAACCTGGTGCTGTATTTTTGGGTGTTGCTCACCGCATAGACCGCCCCGTGAGTGGTGTGTTGATGTTTGCTAAAACCAGCAAATCTTTAGCGCGATTGAACCAAATGTTTCAGGATAAAACCATACAAAAAACCTATTGGGCGGTGGTGAAAAACGAACCTCCAAAACAAGAAGATACGCTAACACATTTCTTGAAAAAAAATGAGGTAAAAAACAAATCGTTTGTTGAACCTGACGAAAAACGTGGCGGAAAAAAATCTATACTCAACTATAAAATAATTGCCAAGAGTGATAACTATTTTTTATTAGAAATTGACCCAAAAACAGGTCGTCATCACCAGATACGCGCGCAATTAAGTGCTATTAAATGTCCTATAAAAGGTGATTTAAAATATGGTTTCGACCGTTCCAATTCAGATGGCTCTATTCATTTACATGCGCATAAAATTTCGTTCATTCATCCTGTAAGTAAAGAACTGATTGAGGTCAATGCGCCTGTTCCTAAAGAAAATTTGTGGCAGGCAATGGAGAAATTGATTAGTTAATTAGATGATGTGATGATTGGTTAATTTATTCTAACACAAACACATCTAAATCCAAGCCAATTTTCTGGTTTTTGGCAATAATGCCTTTTCTCAGCAGATATTTCATCAACTTTATCTTTCCAACTTCCTCCTTTTGATAATCCTTTTATAGAAGTCATCTCTGCTACATTACCAAAAATATTATAAATACCAAGCTTATTGGGCCAATATGATTTCACTGGTGCAGTAACATCTTGTCTTTCTGATTTTATAGCAGGATTAATTGCATTTATCGTAATACACATGCCTGTTTTATTAATTTTCTTTTCGATTTTTTCACTATTTCCAACAGAAGCGACTGAAATAAATTCTTCCTCTGTTGGTAATCTATATTCAAATACCTGTGGAATTTCTTCAGAAGAAACTTTATCAGTAATTTTTAATCCTCTACTTTTTCTGTATAGTGATTCATTCACCCTTTCACTTCTCCACTTGCAATATTCTACTGCTTGTTCGTAAGAAACTCCAACAACTGGATAATCTCGATAGGCTATGTGTCTAAAGTAATGAATTTTATATGGCTCCGAATCCCATACAGTAGTATCAGGCAATACATTTAATAAATTATCAGGATTGTTATTTTTAGTCCAGTACACATATTCTAACCAAGAGAAATTAGAGATTTCTGTGTTATCAATAAATGTAGTTTCGGACAGCTTAACTGTGCCTGGGGGAATAGTTTCTTTTTTCGTAGAACTAATCAACACAATAAGAATTGGAAGGAGTAGAATGCTTTTTTTCATTTTAGAGAATTTTTACCCTAATAACTCTAAAACACAATTTGGTTACAAAAAAATTACTGAACCATCAATTTTTTTATTGCCTGAACGGAATATTGGTCTTTTACAGACACAAAATAAAGCCCCTTGGCAAACGATGAAACATCTACACGATGAGAAAAATCTTTAACGTCTAATTTTTTTGAATGAACAATGCGACCAAACACATCGGTAATTTCAATTGTTTTTTCTGTGCGATTTTCCCAGTTTTCTATTGAAATATTTATAACAGAGTTGGAAGGATTTGGATAAACTTTTAAGATAATTTCTTGATGTTGTTCTTTAATTTTTTGTCTTCTAAATTCTTCTTCTAAGCCCATTGGCGATGGGTCGGGATAGGTAATTGCCAACTTCATTATTATCGGTAAATGGTCGCTCATGTAATAAAGCGCATTTAAAACACTATCGGGCGTAGCATCGGTATTGGTAGCATCGTTGATACTTTCGTTATAAGTGCTTCCATTATTGCCTAAGTTATCGTAAGAATTAGGAACATACTCTACTCTGTTGCTTCCTGAAATAACATTATCAGAAATTAAAAGAAAATCAAATCTATCGTCAACACCGCCTGTAGCGCCACATTCAATGCTTTCAGAAAAACGTGTAGATTGTGTATGCACAGCCGAAAAAGAGGAGTTGGAAGTCCAAACACCTTCGGCAGAAATTGGGTCGTTGAATGGATACGTGCCACTATAACACAGCGTTTGATAACCTGCTTCTGCTGCATCGTAAAAATTAAAATCACCACCAATTACATTATTTCTTCCCGATGGCTTAGCGTCAATGTGTGTACGAACATCGTTGCACTCTGATGCTCTATCAGAAATATCTGTAGAGGTATTTCCTGCTTTTAAATGTGTGGTGTAAAAATCAATAAAAGTGGTATCGTTCGTTGTAGAAAGATTTGGATCCTTACCATAAACAATATATTCACCAACATCTCGTGTGCCCGTTAAAATTTCATCTTGACGTTTTAACGTAACTTTTGTGCTGTTGTAAAAAAATAGATTGTTCAACTCCGTAAAACTTGTTGATTGATTTGGGACAAACGTAGCACGTTGATAATAAGTAATGCCATCTACATTTAATGCATTGTTTAGAATCAAATCAGCACCCGCTTGGTCTTGCAATTCGCACACCATTAAAATATCGGGCTTTACATATTGAATAATTTTTTTCAATGTATCTACACGATTCGTGATAGTTATGTTTGTTCCGCAATCATCTCTACCATTAGGAAAATTGAGCAAGTTGTAACTCATCACCACCAACGTATCTACCAAAGGACACGCTATTTTTACTTCAAAAGAACTGGATGTGATGTTTGAAAATCCACTTGCAGAAGCAGACAGAGTATAAAAATCTGCTGCATCAAATTGTAAATTGGTAAATGTTGCACATCCGTTGGATGCTGCTAAAGTTGTGGTTCCACTTAGTGTTCCTGAGCCACTATTTTTTGCAACCGTAATATTTCCATTGAATGATGCATCTACATTTCCGCACGCATCCACAGCACAAATCTCAACCGAAAAATTAGTATTTGTAGGTGTGCAGCCATTAGGAGCAGAAGAAAATTGAAGTTGGGTTGCTCCTCCCGAACTGATACACACATCATCTAAATACCATGTTCCGGCAACACGGTTATACTGGTAAAAACGAAAACTTACGTTTGATGGATTACTAAAAGTAATGGCGGATAAATCAATACAATTTTGACGATAGGTTGTTCGGTTAGTAGTATCTTGAACGTCTATTGTGTTTAATAAATTCCACGTGCTACCACCATTATCACTCCACGAAACATCCATAAAAAAATCAGAAGTTGAACCAGATGTTCGCCAATAAAAACATAGCTGCGAAGGGCAAGCATACGTATCAGAAATCAACTCATCTGTATCGGTATTAAATCCTGCATGGTATGTGCCTGTATTGGGCGCTGTGGTTCCGTTGGTGTAAGCGCCATTCACTGTCCAACCGGAAGGAAAACCACCACCATTTTCAAAGCCCTCCAACTCTAAATCGCAGGACTGAGCTTTGGCGAAAAAAGTGGAAACAAAAAATAATATCGCGAATAAAAATTTTCTCATTCAACCATAAAAATACAACTAAATAGTGGTTTTAAAAAAGAAGTCGTTTTAAAACTTCGTCCACTTGTCTATCTAAATTTTTTCCTTCAGAATTATCAATAACAAAGTGGGCATACTTTAGACGAGTATTATCGTCAAATTGGTTGCTTAGACGTTTTAAAATTTCTTGTCGAGAAACACCATCGCGCTGCATTACACGTTTTATGCGTTGTTCAACAGGTGCCGTAATCACCACGATTTGATCTACTTGTTTGTAAGCACCACTTTCAATTAAAATGGCGGCTTCTTTAATAATGAGTTTGCTTGTTTGTTCTTTTTTCCATTGCTCAAAATCTTCTTTCACTTTTGGGTGAATAATCGCATTGAGCAACTTCAATTTTTCTTTGTCGGAAAAAACAATGGATGCAATTTTTTTACGGTCGGGAAGTTGGTCTGTAAATACACCTTGACCAAATAGCCTAAGCAATTGTTTTTTTACTTCGGGGTGATGCATTAAAATTTCTTTCGCACGCTCATCCGAATTATACACAGGAATACCTTTAGAGGCAAATACATTGCACACGGTAGTTTTGCCACTTCCAATGCCTCCGGTTACTCCAAGTATTATCATAGAAATTATTTTGTTTGCGCTGCCAATTGGCTTGTAGCATCCATCGAAATAGCCGATTTTTCGAACTTTATTTCGGTGCCTTCAGCAACTTTTACAGTTATCGTGGTATCTTTTACTTCGGTAATTTTACCGTGAATACCGCCAATGGTAACTATGGCATCGCCTTTTTGTAAATTCTCTCTATACTTTTTTAATTCTTTTTGCTTTTTTTGTTGCGGACGAATCATGAAAAAATAAAATACTCCAAAAATTAATACCATCATAATGATAGATTGCATTGGAAAACCGCCTTCGGGTTGTGCTTGTAATAAAATTGATAACATGTTTTTTTGTTTTTAAATTTACTGAGGTCCTATTACCTCTCCTTTTATATATAACTTAGTGTAAGATGGTTTTGTGTTAGCATTTACGGTGATCAATTTTTTTACCACGCCATTGCCACTACCATCATATTCTACTTTTATTTCGCCACTTTCATCTGGTTTAATTGGATGTTTAGGCCAATCGCTTGGTACGGTGCAACCGCATGTTGGTTTTACGCTCATAATTACCAAGTCAGATTTTCCTGTGTTTTTGAATTTGAATGTGTGCATCACTTTTTGTCCTTGAGCAATTTTTCCGAAGTCAAATTCGTCTTGCTCAAATTCAATTACTGGCGGATTTTCATTATCTAAAATATCTACCGAAACAGTAGTGTTTACCTCTTTCTTGTCGGTGTTTTGGCAAGAAAAAAACATCAATGATGTTAGTGCTATGATAATTAGTCTTTTCATTTTTCCTCTCCCTTAATCCCTCTCCAAAGAGGGACAATTAAATTTTTAATTCGTAATTCGTAATTAATCAATAAGACCTCTTCCCGATTTTACAATTTCTCCAGACTTTTTCATATCTGCAAAAATTTTATCTAAAATACCATTGATAAATAAACTGCTTTTAGGTGTGCTATAAAATTTAGATAATTCAATGTATTCGTTAAGCGTTACTTTTAATGGAATTTGGTTAAATTCTTTTGCCTC
>JBKHVV010000081.1:0-8215 GCA_046569885.1 Bacteroidia bacterium | reverse complement strand
TAGAAAAAGGTTTCTTCATTTTGTTTACGAACAGCATTTACACGTTCAACCAAATCGAAAGGAAGAGCAGGCTGCTTACGAGTATCAATCATTTGAATTTGATAAGTGCCTTCAAATTGCTGATTTAATTGGCTTATTTGTTCTATTCTTTCTTTTGAAAGTTCTTCTTTTTGTTTAGTTGACTGTGCAGATATTAGTACAGAACACGCCACGAATGACACAAACAATAAACATTTCTTCATGATTTTATAGATTTTACAATTTTTTAACTTTACAAATATAATTTTAATTTTGATTTAACTACGTTTAAGGCATTATTTTTTTTCAATGACGTTCTTATCACTCAAATAGTTGCTTTGGTTAATTAAACCATCAAAATGTTAATAATTTAATTTTTCTGATTTAAAAAACCAGCATTTACTGAGTAAATTTGTGGCTCTTAGATGGATTTACTAAACTCACTTAACGAAAGCCAACAGCAAGCAGCTGCGCATATTAGCGGACCGCTTATGGTTATTGCCGGAGCAGGTTCTGGGAAAACGCGCGTGCTTACCTTTCGTATTGCGCATTTGATGCACAATGGGGTTGACCCGTTTAATATTTTGGCTCTGACCTTTACCAACAAAGCTGCTGCCGAAATGAAAGAACGTATTGAGCATTTAGTGGGTAAAGAAGCCCGCAACTTATGGATGGGTACGTTTCACTCGGTGTTTGCAAAAATTTTGAGGATAGAATGCGAACGCATTGGCTACCCGCGTGATTTTACCATTTACGATACGCAAGACTCTAAAAACCTTATCAAATCTATCGTTAAGGAAATGAATTTGGATGATAAACTGTACAAACCTAATGTAGTTTATAGTCGCATTTCATCTGCAAAAAACAACTTGATTTCTGCTTCTGCTTATTTGAAAAATAACGATGTGATGGCGGAAGACCGCATGAACGCGCGTCCGAAGTTGGGTGAAATTTATATGGAATATCAAAAACGTTGCTTCAAATCACAGGCAATGGACTTTGATGATTTATTGTTTAAAACGAATGTCCTTTTAAAAGACCATCCCGATGTTTTGCTGAAATACCAACAGCGTTTTCAGTACATTTTGGTAGATGAGTATCAAGACACCAACTTTTCGCAGTATTTGATTGTAAAACGTTTAGCCGCCCTCAACGAAAACATCTGCGTAGTAGGCGATGATGCTCAAAGTATTTATGCGTTTAGAGGCGCTAACATTCAAAATATTTTAAACTTCAAACGTGATTATCCTGATTATTCGCTCTATAAATTAGAACAGAATTATCGCTCTACTAAAACCATTGTCAATGCTGCGAATTCTATCATAGAAAATAACAAAGACCAAATTAAAAAAGAGGTTTGGACAGATAATCCTACGGGCGAAAAAATTAACGTGGTGCGCTCACTTACCGATAATGAAGAAGGAAAAATAGTTGCCAACAGTATTTTTGATGAAAAATTACATCATCAACTCAACAATAAAGATTTTGCCATTTTGTACCGCACCAATGCGCAATCGCGTGCATTTGAGGAAGCGTTGCGAAAACTAAACATTCCTTACAGAATTTATGGTGGCTTATCGTTTTACCAACGTAAAGAAATTAAAGACCTCCTTGCCTATTTTCGTTTGGCTGCCAATCCTAACGATGAAGAATCATTAAAGCGCATCATCAACTACCCAAAACGTGGCATTGGCGACACTACGGTTGATAGCATGGTTTTAGCCGCAACAACGCACGGAGCTAGCTTGTGGCAAGTAATTAATGAATCTGATAAATACGCATTGAATTTTAATGGTGGCACTAAAAATCGTTTACAACAATTTGCACAATTAATTTCTGGGTTTAGAGCATTGTTAAAGGAAAAAAATGCCTTCGAATCGGCTTCGGAAATGGCTTCTATGTCGGGCATATTAAAAGAATTATACAGCGATAAAACGCCTGAAGGTGTTAGCCGTTACGATAACATTCAAGAATTGCTCAACGCGATAAAAGATTTTACAGAAAAACGGGAAACAGAGAATTCACTTTCTGACTTTTTAATTGATGTTGCACTCTTAACCGATGCCGACCAGCAAGATGAAGATGGTAACGATAAAGTATCGTTGATGACCGTGCACTCTGCAAAAGGCTTGGAGTTTCCGATAGTTTACATTGTAGGCATGGAAGAAAATTTATTTCCATCGCAACTATCGTTAAATACAAGAACAGAATTAGAAGAAGAACGCAGATTATTTTATGTGGCGCTTACTCGTGCCGAGAAAAAAGCATTTTTGACTTATTCAACATCGCGCTACCGTTGGGGAAGTTTAATTACCTGCGAACCGAGCAGGTTTATTGAAGAAATTCCAGAAGAATTTTTAAATCTACCTAAAGAACGTCAAGAAGCCTCATTTGAAGATGATTTTTCATCTTACAAACACTCATCCAACAACCATAAAATTAGCAAACAATACACAACTAAAAAAACGGAAACTCCTGTTTTTGAAGTGCCAAAAAAGCTGAAGAAAATTGATAGCAGCAGTGGTGTTTCATCTGCTCAAATTCAAAATATTTCGGTTGGATTAAATGTGCTACACGAAAAATTTGGCAAAGGAAAAGTATTGTCTTTAGATGGTGTATCACCCAATCAAAAAGCCACCATTTTCTTTCCAGAACATGGACAAAAGCAAATTCTTTTAAAATTTGCCAAACTTGATGTTGTTGGATAATTTATTGCACAAATGAACATTATCGTTAACTTTGAACTCATCTAAAACAATTTAATGAAAAACGAAGACATTGCAGAAGGCTTAGAATATAATACTCAGCGCCCTCAATTAAAAATTCCGGAATATGGTCGTAACATTCAAAAAATGATTGGTTATGCACTAAAAGTAAAAGACAAAGACGAACGCAATACGGTAGCCAAAGCCATTGTAAATGTAATGGGACAAGTAAATCCATCGCTAAAAGAAATTGAAGATTTAACGCATAAACTTTGGACACACTTATTTTTAATTTCCGATTTTGAACTCGATGTAGATTCACCTTACGAAAAACCATCGCCAGAAATTTTCTTAGAAAAACCAGAAATTTTAGACTACCCGAAAAATAAAATTCGCTACGGACATTACGGTGTTGCCATTCAAAACATGATAAAAGTAATTAGCGAATTTAAAGAAGGTGAAGAAAAAGAACACTTGGTGCGCTTGATGGTAAACCTTATGAAGCGCATGTATCTTACTTGGAATAGAGATTCTGTAGATGATGAATTAATCTTAAATCAATTGGATGAACTCTCTGGTGGAAAACTAAAATTATCTGAGCATTTAAACATTACCTCAACCTCAGAAATTTTAAGAGCTAATATTAACACTAACACTGTTATCAAGAAGAAAAACAAAAACTTTAAACATAAAAACAAAAAACGATTTTAACGAGTTATGAGTTCATTTGAAGTAATTGGAGGAAATAAACTTAAGGGAGAAATTACGCCTCAAGGCGCAAAAAACGAAGCACTACAAATTGTTTCGGCTGTATTGCTTACGCCTGAAAAAGTAACACTTCACAACTTGCCCGATATTCGAGACGTTAATTTTTTAATTGATTTGTTAGAAGAACTCGGAACAAAGGTAAATCGTAAAGGCAACGGTACGGTTGAGTTTGAGGCCAACAACATCAACCTTGAATATATGCAAAGCGAAGCATTTAAAAAACGTGCCGCTTCGCTTAGAGGCTCTGTAATGATTATGGGACCATTATTAGCCCGTTTCAAAAAAGCGTATATGCCAAAACCTGGTGGCGATAAAATTGGTGCACGTCCATTAGACACGCACTTTTTAGGTTTTGAAAAATTAGGTGCTACATTTTCTTACGATAGCAAAGAAGGATTTTATACGCTCAAAGCAGATAACCTTCAAGGTAAATACATTTTGTTAGATGAGCCATCCGTAACAGGTACAGCAAACATAGTAATGACGGCAGTTTTAGCCAAAGGTAAAACCACCATCTATAATGCAGCTTGCGAACCTTACTTACAACAATTGTGTGGCATGCTCAACCGCATGGGCGCAAAAATTTCGGGCTTAGGGTCAAACTTACTAGAAATTGAAGGCGTAAGCGAATTAGGCGGTACTACTCACACGCTATTACCAGATTTTATTGAAGTAGGTTCGTTTATAGGTATGGCAGCTATTACTCAATCTGAATTAACCATTAAAGATTGTCGCATTGATATGTTGGGAAGAATTCCCGATACATTCAGACGTTTAGGTATTCAGATGGAATTTAGAGGCGATGATATTTACATACCTGCTCAAAATAATTACGAAATTCAACGCATGATTGATGGTTCAATACCTACTATCTATGATGCTCCATGGCCTGGTTTCACGCCAGACTTGGTAAGTATTTTATTGGTAACTGCATTGCAGGCAAAAGGCACGGTGTTAATTCACCAAAAAATGTTTGACAGCCGTTTGTTTTTTGTGGATAGATTAAAAGACATGGGTGGTCAAATCATTTTGTGCGACCCACACAGAGCTACCGTAATTGGTCTTAACAGAGAGCGCAATTTAGTGGGCACCACCATGTCATCTCCAGATATTAGAGCTGGTGTAGCATTGCTTATTGCGGCCATGAGCGCAGAAGGAAAAAGCACCATTCACAACATTGAGCAAATAGACAGAGGTTACCAATATATTGATACGCGTTTGAACAAACTTGGCGCAAATATTAAACGCTTAAGTTAACTTTGGAATGATTATTGTTACATTTATTTAGAAATAAAACCAAATAAAATTTTAAATCGTATATAAAGAAAAAACACATGAAAAAAATCACCTACATAATTACCATTGCAACTATTGCTGTTGGACTTTACAGTTTTGTAAATTCAACAAACGTTAATCCTGAAGATGAACAAAATTCTGGCTTAGCAGTTGGAACAATGGCTCCCGAGATTGCAGAAAAATCTCCAGATGGAAAAATTCTGAAACTATCTTCTTTAAAAGGAAAATACGTACTAATAGATTTTTGGGCTTCGTGGTGTGGTCCGTGCCGTAGAGAAAATCCAAATGTGGTAGCAGCTTATCACAAATATAAAAATGCAAAATTCCAAAATGGAAAAGGTTTTACGATTTTTAGCGTGTCATTAGACAAAGCTTCGGAACCGTGGGTAAATGCCATCAAACAAGATAAATTAGATTGGGACTATCATGTGTCAGACCTTCAAGGGTGGAATTCTAAAGCGGGTAGTGCTTATGGCGTTGTTTCTATTCCTTTCAACTATTTAGTTGACCCCGAAGGGAAAATTATTGCCAAAAATCTTCGCGGACAAGATTTGCACTTTCAAATGGATAAATTAATTAAGTAAAAACAATACTTAATCATTGTTTTAAAAACTGCCTCAGCAAAAAAAGCTGAGGCAGTTTTTGTTTTAGTACAACTTAAATACTCTACCTTTGTTAGCCATAAGAAAGAGAAATTAATATGCCTTTTGTATCAATAGTAGTTCCCACTTACAACAGAGCCAACCTGGTAACATTTACTATTGAATCTATACTAAAGCAAGATAACCCCGACTTTGAACTGATAATTGTAGATGATGGTAGCACAGATAACACTCAAGAAGTAGTTGCGCCTTATCTTTCGGAAAAAGTATCTTACCATAAAATACCAAATAGTGAACGAGGTGCTGCCAGAAATTTTGGCACAAAACAAGCAAAAGGAGTGTATGTAAATTGGTTCGACTCGGATGACATCATGTTGCCTAACCATGTTAGCACCATAATTAACTTAGCTAGATTTTATGGCAATCCCGAAGTGATAACACTAAACTTTCAAATAAAACATTCTAAAACAGGAAAACTTGAAAAAGATATTTACGCTAAAAATAGGTACGCTATGCGTAATTCAAGATTTCTTATCAGAGGAAATTATTTGGCGTGCAATCCTGTTGTGGTCAGAAAAGATATTGCACTTTTAAATCCATTCGATGAGAATAGAAAATTGAGCGCTCATGAAGATTACGAATTATGGCTTAGATTAAACGCTCAATATCATTTTTGTCAATCTAGAATAGTTACGTCTTATCTTATCCAGCACGAAAACAGAAGCGAGAATAAAATGATTAAAAAAGAAAGTCTTGAAACAAGATTTTTAACCTTTATAGATACTGCTACAAAAAATGAAAAAATTGTCAAATTTTTAGGCAACGAGAAAGATTACTTTATGATGCGAAATTTGCTTATACTTTCTGTCAATCTCGCTTACAACAGACATAAAAAAGCAGCGTTTAACTACACGATTAAAGCCATAAAATATCATAAAGCTGCCTTTTTTCAATTAGTGTTTTGGAATACCATAAAACACATTATCATTGCTTAACTTATGAAAGAAGTTTTTATAGTAAATCTACACACAGGCAATTTAAGAACGGTTCAAAAAAGAATTGAAGAACTAAATGTAAAAGTGATTATTACTAACGATCCGAATGAAATAAAAAAAGCAGACAAAATTATTTTACCAGGTATTGGACACTTTGCAGAGGCAATGAAAAATTTACATAGATTAAATCTTTCAGAAATTCTGAATGAAAAAATCTTAATTAAGCAAACTCCAATACTTGGAATTTGTTTGGGTATGCAGTTAATGGCTACTAAAAGTGAAGAGGGAAATTCATTTGGGCTGAATTGGATAAATGCAGAATTAATTTCATTTAATTTTCAAGACAAACATTCTTTCCGCTCTCCGCATATTGGATGGAATAATTTAAACTCTGTTAAAGACTCTCCTCTATTAAAAAATATAACCGAAGAAGACGAGTTTTATTTTTTACATAAATATCACTTGCATAATATTCTTCCTGAAAACTCAATAGCACAAACCAATTACGAATTTAATTTCACATCCGTAATTCAAAAAGAAAATATATTCGGAGTTCAATTTCATCCCGAAAAAAGCCATGAGTCGGGCATTAAAATTTTACAAAACTTTTTAGCAGTATAAAATGTTTCGTCCAAGAATTATACCTGTATTACTAATTAAAGATAAAGGGCTTGTAAAATCTGTGAAATTCAAAAATCACCACTATATAGGCGACCCCATTAATGCGGCAAAAATTTACAGCAATCTTCGTGCAGATGAACTAATCATTTTAGACATTGAAGCAAGCAATCAAAAAAGATTAATTGATATTAATTTAATAAAAGAATTAGGCGAAGAAACCAACATGCCACTTAGCGTTGGTGGAGGAATAAAAACACTTGACGATATTAGATTACTTTTAGAAAGTGGTGCAGAAAAAGTAATTATTAATACGCATGCTATTGAGAATCCCAACTTCATACGTGAAGCGTCAAAAACATTTGGTTCTTCTACAATATGTGTATGTATTGATGTTAAAAAAAATATCTTTTCTAAAGAAAACGTTTTTATAAATAACGGGGAAAAATCTACACCATTAAATCCTTTAAAAGCTGCTATACTAATGGAAAAAAATGGTGCTGGTGAAATTATCATTCAATCTATAAACCATGATGGCACGATGAATGGATACGATTTAAAATTAATAAAAGAAATTTCAAAAAATGTTTCAATACCTGTGGTGGCTTTAGGTGGGGCAAGCTCTTTGGAAAATATTTCTGATACTTACAAAAACACAAAAGTATCTGGATTGGCTGCTGCAAGTATCTTTGTCTATAGAGATATTCAAAAAGGCGTTTTAATAAATTACCCTAATAGAGAAAAAAAAATGAACCTCTTTAAAAAATTATAACTATATTCGGAATCTCTAAACTCTACAATGAACAAAAAATAAAGTGCCAGAAGTAATCCATCAAATCTGTAAGCGTTGTGTAATGGACACAACAGACCCCGACATCATCTTTGACGACAAGGGATACTGCAACCACTGCACCCAACATCTTGAAAAATTAAAATACGAAACCAACAGAGAAACTCCGTCAAATCTAAATTTGGAGTACTTGATTTCAAAAATAAAACGAAAAGGTGAAGGAAAAAAATACAACTGCATTGTTGGTATAAGTGGAGGTGTTGACAGTTGTTATACTGCTTATGTGGCACACAGTATGGGATTACGACCACTTCTTGTTCACTTAGATAATGGCTGGGATTCTGAAAAAGCAGTACAAAACATCAAACAAATTGCAGACAAATTAACTTTAGATTATCAAAGTTACGTTTTAGATTGGCAAGA
>JBKHVV010000080.1:0-8253 GCA_046569885.1 Bacteroidia bacterium | reverse complement strand
TACCGATAGCATTGCGCTTAACAGCGAAATTTATTCTATAGAAATTTCCAGAGAAAATATTTTTGTGGGCACAAGTACTGGTCTTTATTTGTTTAATAGTTCAACTAAAAAATTAACGCCTATTCAACTATCAAAAAAATATTTTTCGAATAGTGTCAACTTTTTTATTGCAGACCCAAATCAAAAAAATGCTTATTGGGCTGGAAGAAATGACGGTCTTTATTTTTTGTCTGTGGAGTTTAACGAAAACAATCTGCTTACAAAATTTAATACCAAACGTTTTTCAACGTACAATGGAATTGAAAATTTAGAAACCAATCAAAACTCTGCTTTTTTTGATAGCAACGGTGCATTGTGGTTTGGCACAGGAATGGGGCTTGTAAAAAAAGTTGATAACACCGTGCCTACAAACACATCAGACCATGAGCCAGTACTCACCATCAATTCTGTGTTACTTTTTCTGGAGCCATTGTCTAATTATCCAAACATCCAAACAAATGACACAAGCGGATTGCCAAACAATTTAAAATTAAACTACAATCAAAATCACGTTACGCTTAATTACGAAGCTATTTCGTTATCAAATCCAGAAGGTTTTGTTTACAGATATAAATTATTGGGTTTGGATGGTTTTGACGAAGATTGGTCTCCGCCAACAAAATCTACATCGGCAACTTTTTCAAATTTATCTTACGGAAGCTATGTATTTCAGGTTGAAGTTTCTTCCATTGAAGATCAATCGTGGAGCGAGCCAGTGTTGTTTTCATTTGTAATAACCCCTCCTTTTTGGCTTACAACGTGGTTTGTATTACTGTGCAGTATAAGTTTTGTGCTCATCGTTTTTGCCGTTTATTGGACGCGAACAAAGGCTATACGCCAAAAGCACCAAGCCGAGCAAATGATGTATAAAAATAAATTGTTGGCACTGGAGCAACAATCGTTAAACGCAAGTATGAATCGCCATTTTATTTTTAATGCGTTAAATTCTATTCAGTACTACATTAATACCCACGACAGACTTTCGGCAAATAAATATCTTACAAGCTTTGCAAAATTGATTAGAAAAAATCTCGAAAGTGCCAATTCACATAATAATTTAACCTCGTTAAAAAGCGAAATAGAACAAATTCAACTTTACTTAAGTCTAGAAGCTATGCGCTTTCCAGATAAAATTACTTACGATATTCATATTTCTACCGATTTAGATACCGAATCAATTAGCGTTCCGCCCATGTTTTTTCAGCCCTACATTGAAAATAGCATTTGGCATGGAATTCTTCCAAAAGAAAAAGGTCATGTGCAGATTAACATCACTAAAAAAGACGATAAACTACTGTATATCAAAATAGAAGATAACGGAATAGGTGTTTCTGAAAGTAAAAAACGCAACGAAAGCCGAAAACACGACTCAAGAGGTGTAGAAATGACCAAAAGACGTGTTGATTTGTTGGAAAAATATATCAACAAAAAGATTGAAGTTATTGGTCCTCAAGATGTTTTAAATGAAGAAAACGAGATTATTGGTACTAGCGTAGAGATAATTTTACCTATAGAAAATGAAACCTTACTATGAAAAAATCGTAAAAGATGTTAGGAAAATGCAATTTTATGTTGTAATTTTGCGTTAAGGTTTATCATGAAGAAAATTTTATACATACTTTTTGCGCTGTTTTTTGTAGCGGTTTCTTGTAAAAAACAAGAGGTTTTGGATAAGACAGAAACATCTGAATTCCTTAAAAAGGGACTCAATGAAGATGGCTCTGGTGAAGAAGGAGAAGAAGATCCTGGCATCGTAGAAACCGAAGATGAGGAAGACAAGAAGAAGAAGGGTCCAAAAGGAAGCACTTCAAAATAGTCTTTATCCTTTAAAAGAGTCCCATCCTTGGGCTTTCAAATCTACC
Organism: Bacteroidia bacterium; assembly: GCA_046569885.1. Taxonomy (GTDB): domain Bacteria; phylum Bacteroidota; class Bacteroidia; order Flavobacteriales_D; family Parvicellaceae; genus JBKHVV01. The sequence goes on along the minus strand of JBKHVV010000080.1, from coordinate 6,352 downwards.
TCAGAGTTCCCTTTAGTTATTAGTTTGCACACATTCGCTTCTTTTGTAATGTGCCCAATTGCAGTTAGGTTTGGGTTTCCTTTTATTTTATCAAAATCCGATTGAGCAATAGTCATCAATAACTCATAGTCTTCTCCTCCGCTTAAAGCTACGGTTGTTGGGTCAAGATTAAATTCTCTGGCACGGTTGTACGTTTGTGGGTCAATAGGTAATTTATCTTCATAAATATTTGCCCCCACATTAGATGCTTTGCAAATATGCTTGAGTTCAGAAGCTAAACCATCCGAAATATCTATCATACTTGTTGGTTTTACGCCAAGTTGTTGTAAAAGCGAGATAATATCTTTTCTAGCTTCTGGCTTTAATTGGCGTTCTAACACATAGTCATTACCGTCTAAATCGGGTTGAATGTTTGGGTTTTCTTTCCAAACCTCTTTTTCTCTGTTGAGTATTTGAAGTCCCATATACGCTGCACCCAAATCACCCGAAACAATAATTAAATCATGCTCTTTAGCGCCACTTCTATATACCAAATCTTCTGGTTTTGCTTCGCCAATAGCGGTAATACTTATGGTTAATCCAAAAGTAGTAGAGGTGGTATCTCCGCCCACAACATCTACACCATAAGTTTCTGCTGCCAATAAAATTCCACTGTATAATTCTTCAATAGCTTCGAGAGTGTATCTACTTGAAAACGCCAACGAAATGGTGATTTGACGTGGCTGGGCATTCATGGCATACACGTCCGAAAGATTTACCGTTACTGCTTTATAACCCAAATGTTTTAATGGCGTGTAAGAAACATCAAAATGAATCCCTTCTACCAACAAATCTGTGGTTACCACAATTTGTTGGTTATCGTCAAATTTTAACACCGCACAATCATCTCCAATGCCCTTTATTGACGAGCTATTTCTCAACTTTACATGCTGGGTTATGTGGTTTATTAAACCAAACTCTCCAAGTGCACTTATAGATGTTTTATTTACGTTTTCTTGCATGGTACAAAGCTATAAAAAAGTATGAGAGGATGGTTTCTTTAGCATCTATTCATATTAGATAGGTGAAATTTTAAATGAGTTTTTATATCTTTGACGTTGAGCATTATAATTATGAAATAGCCATGCATCGAAGGGCGCACAAACACCGATGAAGATAACATGGCGTATTCCATCATGACAATTAAAAAACAACTTAGTGAAACGTTCTCATGAGCACATTTAAAAAAAAAAATTAAAAAGCGAATAAATTATCTACAGATGAAACTAACGACACTACTATTCGTTTTCTTGATTTTTGGTACTTCCTGCACCATTCACAAGCGACAATATAGCAAAGGTTATTTTGTTTCGTGGAAGAAAGTTTACAAAAGTGAGCAGCCACTAGAGATAGATAAAAAGCAAGAAAACATTACTTCTAAAACAATAGACCTTAAAGTTTTTGAAAGCGAAGAAATTAAGGATGCTCAAAATTCAGATTTTTATAATCAGATAATTCATAAAGAGATTGAAAATTATGTGCCAATTAAATCAAAAGAATCTAAAAGAATACAGGGTTTTAATATTGATGAAAACAAAATTAACGAAAAAATATTCAAGACTATAGATGATAGAATTCAAAAGAAAGATTCTACTATTTTAAAAATATCAAAAATAGGATTCTACAGCAGCACTGTTTTTCTTGTAATATCCCTTTTGCTACTTATTTTAATGTTAAGCAATGTATTTGTGTTCCTCGCCTTATTTTTTATCCCATTAGTGTTTTGGCTAGTAGGTATTATTTTAACAATTTTTGTTTTTATAAAAAATAGGAAAGAAAAAAACAGAGAAGCGAATTACTATGCATGGTTATCCATATTGGTATTAATCACAATGCTGTACCCATTGCTGTTTCTTTATGCTTTAGCAAATTTTGCAATGAACATGCCCAGTATTATTTAGCTTCATACACCTTCCCTGGTAGCGTATTAATCAATCCAGAAAACTCTAAATTGAGTAATTCTACAGAAAGTTCGCTGGCGGGCATATTTAAAGAAACGACCAGTTCGTCAAAGCCAATTTTTTCTTTATCGGCAATAAGCGTATAAATTTTTTGTTCTGCATCGCTAAGGTTAAGTGCAAGTTGTGCTTGTTTTGGTTTTTCCTTGATTTTTTTCTCTGTCCAACCTAAATAATTAAGCACGTCTTGTGCATTTTCTACCAATTGTGCGCGTTGGGTTTTAATTAAAAAATTACATCCTTTCGAGTTGAGGTCGGAGGTTTTTCCGGGAAAAGAAAATACTTCACGCCCATAAGAATTGGCAATATTGGCGGTAATCAACGAGCCGCCTTTTTCTGCAGATTCAATAACCACCGTAGCTTCGGAAATGCCTGCTACAATGCGGTTGCGTTTCGGAAAGTTTTCTCTATCGGGATTGGTACCGCTAATGTAGTCCGTAATTAAGCCCCCATTTTTTAGCATTTGTTTAGCAATACCGCTATGAGTTGATGGGTAAATTCTATCTAAGCCGTGTGCCAAAACGGCTACGGTTTGCTTTTCGGTTTCTAAAGCCCATTTGTGTGCTTCTACATCTACACCCACTGCCAATCCTGATAAAATCACGGTATCTTGTGGTAAATTTTCAATCAATTCTTTGCATAAATCTTTTCCGTATTTGGTAATTTTTCGGGTGCCAACTATGCTTAGAATTTTTGTGTTATTGAGTTTGATGTTTCCTTTAGAATATAGCACAATAGGCGCATCGGCACAAGGTTTTAGCAGTTCCGGATAGTCGTTGCTTTCATGAAGTAGCCATGTGTTAATGTGATGTTTTTCGATAAATGCCAATTCTTTTTCAGCAATTTTTCTGGCTTCGTTAATATTTTCTTTGGTGAAACTATTTTTAGAAATTCGTTCAACCCTGCCAACATCATCTAAATTATCAAACAAAGCGTTTGCAGAGCCAAAATAATCAATGATTTTTTTAGCGTTGTAGTGGCCAATACCTTTGATTTGTGTGAGCGTTATGGCATTAAAGAGTTCTTGATTCATAGATAGCAAAAATAGTATTTTCGCAGAAGTTTACTTTATTTACAACAAAAGTTATTGACCAAACGTTAATACATGTAAAGTGTTATTTTAAAATGAAAACAATCGTTTATATTTTTGTCTTCGCAACATACAGTTGCACAGCACAAACCACCGAAAAAATCTCTGTAGATATGGAACCTAAAAATATCAAAGTACAAAAAACGGATGTTGAATGGAAAGAATCACTCTCGCCCGAACAATATTACGTATTGCGCCAAAGCGGAACAGAGGGACCTCATACTGGCGAATATAATTTGCATTTTGAAGATGGCGTTTACAAATGTGCTGGTTGTGGAACTGCTTTGTTTTCGTCAGAAAGTAAATTTGAATCGCATTGTGGATGGCCAAGTTTTGATAAGGCATTAAATGATAGCACCGTTCGCGAAATTATAGACTATAGCCATGGCATGAAGCGCATAGAAATTCGCTGTGCAACTTGCGATGGACATTTAGGCCACGTGTTTGATGATGGACCAACTTCTACAGGAATGCGTTACTGTATCAATTCAGCAGCACTAGGTTTTGAGGAAAAAGAAGATTAAGCCATAGCAGGCATATCCACTCTGCCAAGCTCCTTCAACATTTTTGCGTGGTTAATTAACGCACTTCTAAACGTTGGCTCAACATTATAAGGCAAGTTAAACTCTTTTGCTGTTTTTTCAACAATAGGAGACAACTCACTGTAATGTATGTGGCAAATACTTGGGAATAAATGGTGTTCAATCTGATAATTCAAGCCACCTGCATACCACGATAAAATCTTGTTATTAGGCGCATAGTTTGTGGTGTTGAATAGTTGATGAACTGCCCAGTTGTGCGGTACTAAATTCTGATCACCTTCAGGTTGGTTGTACTCAGAAGTTTCCATAACGTGAGCGGGTTGAAATATGGCACTTAAAATTAATCCTGCCGTTAGGTGTTTAATTACCATTCCAACTACAACCATCCACCAAGGAGTGGAAAGGAGTATAATAGGAAGCGCAATAAAAAGAGCGTAATAGATTAATTTTGATACAATAACAATAGCAAGTTCTTTACCAAGTGTTGTGCGTTGAGCTTTTACCAAGCCTTGTTTGTTGTAACGCACAAGTTGGTTGAAATCTTTGGTTAATGTCCAAACAATGGTCATTAAACTATAAAAAAACCAAGCGTAGTAGTGTTGGTATTTGTGAACTTTTAATTTTGGTGCATTTGGCGAAAAGCGTAATATTTTACCTGGGTTAATATCTTCATCCAAACCATCAATATTGGTATAGGTGTGATGTAATACGTTGTGCTGAATTTTCCAGTTGGTAGCGTGTCCACCTAGAAAGTTTACAAGATATCCCAACACAGTATTTACTCTTTTATTTTTGGAGTATGCTTCGTGGTTGGCATCGTGCATTACAGAAAGCCCAATGCCTGCCATGCCAATACCCATAATTAGCCACATGGCGAAAAACAACCAGCCGCTAAAATCACCAATCATCAATGCTAAGTAGGGTAAAATGTAAATCAAAATCATAGAAATGGTTTTGATTACCATCTTAGCATTTGCATTTCTAGAAATTTTTTTAGAGGCGAAATATTCGTCAACTCTTGACTTAAGTATTTTGTAAAATTCAGCCCCGTTATTGGGGTTAAATCGCGCAGTTTTGATATTCATATAATAATTAAAAAACGTTAATGCCAGTGCAAAGGTCGACATTTTAATCTAAATTATTTCTTTTATATATGTTTATTTTAATTATTTGTCATAAAATTTAGTAAAATTTTCACTCCAAACGACTGATATTTAAAGGTATAAAAACTTGCATAGGCTTCTATGTTCAAAAATAAAAAGAGTTTGTTTAAGCCATAGCCCAACTCCATATAATTACTGGTATTTTCATTGGTCAAACAGCTCACTCTTAACGATTCTGTCCACGCTTTTCTGCCAAAAAATGGAATGCGTTTTAGTAAAATGTTGTTGTCTTCAATGCCTAAATGCGCTTCTAAGTAATAATCAGAAGAACTTGAGGTATAATAATCAAGCAAACGAAAAGTATTGGTTGAGGTTCTTCCGCCAAGTATAAACGGAATGGTGTTGAAATGCTTGTAATCGGCAAATTTCAGGGTGTTTTTTGAAATAAATTTTCCTGAACCAACGTAATAGTTTATGTTATCAATTAAGCCTAATTTTTTGGATTGTGAAATTGAAAATTCTGCTAAGGTATAGTCGGTGATGCTATTCATTATACCTTTTAATCCTTGTGTAACGGTTGCTGTAAAGGTGGGGTATTTGGAATATAACATTACTTTTTTTCTGCCATCTAATCTAAAATAATATTGAGGCGTGTAGCTAATAGACGTTTTCAAAAATGAGGCATTATGCGATTGCACCAATGAAGAGTCTATGCCATCAAACGGAATATTTTCTTCGTATTCTCGTTGGTAAGGATTAAACATTTTGTAGGTAGAATTATTTTGCATTTCAAAACGCTTGGCATACTCGAAAGAAGTACCCAAAGTCAAACCATTCGAAATATCAATGGTGTTTGAAATATTAAAAAATTCTTTGTGATAAAGTCGTTTGTAATTATCAACCAACGTAAGCGTTGTAATGGCATTCATAAAAGCACTCATCGGATTATTGTTGTTAAAATCATCGTTGAGTTTTCCGATGTTTACACGAATAGTTCCTCTTGCTTTGGGAGCATAAAAACTGTTTAAATTAAGATTGCCCATGAATGTTTTACGCGCAAAAGAATATTGTGCTGTTGGGATAAAACCAATGCTTCGCTGACTTTTAAAGTTGTATTTCCACATAAATAATTCTCTGTCTATGAGATATCCATCAACAGGATTAAAAAATGCATTGGTGATAAGTAATCCCGGAAGTTTGAATTCGATGTTTTTATTTTTAAGTTTTGCGTAACTTGTGTTTAGTAGAATCTTTCCTAATGTTCCTTTTGGTTGTTTGCGATTTTTTGTTGTGTCACTTTCCGTTTTTGGTGCATTTTTTATAGAGTCATTTTTTACGTAAAGTGAACGTTCTTTTTCTGTAAGCGGAACAGCTCTAAGCGTGTCCCAAGCGTTTTCCGTTTGTTTAAAAGCGCTATCCACATATTCTGTTTTTCGTTGTGTTAATGGTACTTCTAATGATTTTTTTTCATCGCTCTGTTTTTCTTCTTCACGTTGTTGTTTTTCAATCAAGCGCATCATTTTTAGCGCATCACCTTTGGTGAGTTGGTCTTTAGCCATTAGCTCATTTATTTTTTGCTCCGTTTTAGAAAGATTTTCAGTCTGTTTTTCATTAAGTTTT
>JBKHVV010000079.1:0-8416 GCA_046569885.1 Bacteroidia bacterium | reverse complement strand
AGCGGCAACTGGCTTATGCCCGAATTTATGTGGAGCGAAATACACCGCAAACCACCTCTTCATTTTTGGAACATTGCCATCAGCTATAAAGTTTTTGGCATCAACGAATTTTCTGTACGTTTTCCTTCGGTAATTTTTGTATTGCTCACCTTAGCGCTTACCTTTTTTGGTGGTAGAAAAATCTTTGGTGAGCGTGAAAGTTTTAACGGAATGGTGGTGTTAAGCACGTCCTTTTTGGTCATGAGTTTGGCAAAAGTTTCGGTAACCGATGCTACCCTACTCTTCTTCACCATGCTGTGTGCGGTAAGCATGTTGCACGTGTTGTTGTACAGAAGCAAATTGTGGATTTTCTTTTTTTGGTTGGGCTTTGCAATGGCGCTCCTCACCAAAGGACCACCTATCATTTTATTTACAGCAGTGTTTGCATTCATCTTGTTTGTGTTTCATCCCAATAGAAAAAATTTATTGCAACTACACCCATGGTTTTTCTTACCAGTTGCCTTATTGCCTTTGTGGTATTGGGGTTACTTGTGCACCCAAGCCGAAGGCGGAAAAGAATTTATAGAATGGATGATTGATTGGTACATTCTAAAACGTGTAGGCGGCAGCGTATTTGGGCAAACAGGTCCTCCTGGAACACACTTGCTTGGCTTACTCATTTTCTTTTTGCCTTATTTTTTATTCTTCCCAAAAGCGATTTTCAATGGCGTAAAACATATTTTCAGCAAAGAAAAAAACGCTGATTTTTTATTAGCCGCATGGTTTGTAGCTGGCTGGTTTATTTTTGAATTTACCCCAAGTAAATTACCTGCTTATGTTATTGCCGCACACGTTCCGTTGAGTTTAATAATTGCAAAATTATTACTTAATGAAGCGCCTAAAAAAGCCATGCTATACATACACATAGCAATAAATGGAATTATTTACTTAGCATTGATTGTAGCGCCAATTTACATGGGTTTTACGAAGAGCATACAAATTACGTTTACTGTTTCGGGAGTATTATTTTTGCTTGCTTCTGTGTTTATTTTAAGCAAAAGAAAATCAGAAAAATTTTCACACTATTTAATGGCAAAAAATGTGGCATTTCAACTCGTGTTGTGGTGCATGTTGTTGCCCGTTGCGGATGAATTAAAAAATGGTTCGTTGCGTGTATCAAAACATGTAGAGCAAATTGCAGATAAAAATACTCCTGTAATTATTGCTAACAATTTTTCACATCCACCAAGTTTGCCGTTTTACTTAATGCAACGCTTTGATAACGTAAGCGAAGAGTACAACAACGAAAACTTGTTACAACACTACGCCAACAAAAACACCGTGCTCATTTTAACCCGCGAGCAAAAAGACTTTTTAGTGCTACATTACCCAGATTTAAGCTTCACTGAAATAAAACCCTTCTTCACCGACCGCATACAACAAGATGGGTATTTTGTGGTGAAAAAATAATACTATGGAATTAGAAAAATTAATAAACTACAGAAAAAATATTTCATTAAAAGTTAATGAAATAAATACATTGGCAGAATTTTCTTATGATGAAATGCAATTGGTAATTGAATTGAATGCTGAATTACTTGATGAACTCATTGAAGAAAAAAAATCAAAAATCACACAAAAAAATACTTTATAACTTTATAGATGAATTAGATTTTAGTAAGTATGATTCTGAATATAGAGAATTATTTCTTACGTCAATTAAAAATATAGCTGACATTGTAAACGTAAATGTTAATTTCAAACTAAATCAAAAAATTTATGGAACCTTGTTTGCGTTGCTAATATCTTTCTTTAAAAAAAATTAAGATTTCTCGACTACGCTCGAAAAGACATTTTCAAATTATCTCATCATCAAATCAGCTAATTAAATAGTATCCACATCCACCACAACTCTTACCGATTTAAACTCTTTGTGTTGCGAGAGCAAAACAATTTCTTCATTAAGAATTTGTTTTACAACTTTTGCTGATGACGCACGCTCAAATTTTATTAATGCCGTTTTTAAATACAAATTACGAATGCGAGAAATGTAAGGTGTTTCTGGTCCTAATACACGTGTCTTTCCTAATTTTTCTGTAAGTTGTTGTACAAACCACCGCGAAGCGTGTTCCACTTTTTGTTGGTTTTTATCTTTAAACGTGAGAGAAATTAAACGATAAAACGGTGGGTATTTAAAGTTTCTTCGCTCTAAAATTTCTTGCTTGTACAAACCATCGTAATCGTTTTGCATTACCTTTTGTATCACCCAATGATTCGGGTTGTAAGTTTGTATAATTACCTTGCCGCGTTTTTGCTTGCGTCCCGCACGACCACTTACTTGCGTCATGAGTTGAAACGAACGTTCGTTGGCTCTAAAATCGGGAAACGATAACATTAAATCGGCATTGAGGATGCCCACCAAACCCACGTTATCAAAATCGAGTCCTTTGGTAACCATTTGCGTACCTACCAAAATATCAATCTTTCTATTTTCAAATTCTTCGATGAGTTGAGCGTGCCCGTGTTTAGTACGAGTCGTATCTAAATCCATGCGCGCCACACTTGCACTGGGAAAAAATATCGCTAGCTCCTCTTCAATCTTTTCTGTTCCAAAGCCTACCATTTTCAATTTACTGCTACCGCATGCTTGACACGTTACACTTGGTTTTTCAGAGTATCCGCAATAATGGCAACTTAGTGAATGATTGTGTTTGTGATAGGTTAAACTTACATCGCACTGATGACACTTCGATACCCAACCACACAATTCACAGCTCCACAAAGGCGCATAACCTCTTCTATTTTGAAACAAAATAATTTGTTCGCCATTGAGCAAGGTTTCTTTAATGTGTTCAATTAAAAATGCAGAAAAATGTGAATGCATTTGTTTGCGCTTGGTCGCTTGTTCCAAATCGGAACACAAAATTTCGGGTAACATCACCCCGCCAAAACGTTTGCTTAACGTAACCAATCCGTAATGATTTTCTTCGGCATTCCAATAGGTTTCAACAGCAGGTGTAGCAGAGCCCAACAACACTTTCGAGTTTTGCATTTGTGCTAAAACTAAAGCAGAATCGCGTGCATTGTAGCGTGGTGCGGGTTCGTATTGTTTAAATGAACTATCATGTTCTTCATCAATGATGATTAAATCTAGTTTTTGAAACGGCAAAAATAACGCAGAGCGTGCACCAATCACTACATGGTACTTGGTGTTTTGCAACACATTTTGCCAAATTTCTACACGCTCATTATCGTTAAATTTAGAATGATACACACCAACTTTATCGCCAAAAAATCGTTTAAGACGACCAACCAATTGCGTAGTTAGTGCGATTTCAGGAACGAGGTACAAACACTTGCCTCCTTTGGCAATGACATCTTCCATCAACTTAACATAAATTTCTGTTTTACCAGCGCCTGTAACACCATGAAGTAACACGGTGTTTTTTGTTTCAAAGTGTTGTAGAATTTCTTTGTAAGCATTGGTTTGGTCTTCAGAAAGATTGACGAATGTATCGGTTGAATTTTCTAAGAATTGAAACCTTCCAACTTCAATTTCTTCTATTTCAAAAATTTCTTTTTCTACTAAATTATTTATCTGCGAAGATGTTGCTTGTGCTTGCTCTTGGAGTTTAATCTTTTCTATTAAATCTTTTTTTATTTCGTTTTTAAGTTGTAGAAACATCATCAAAATATCGGCTTGTTTTGGTGCACGATTGAGTACATTAAATGCTTCTTCTGTGTTATTTTCATAACGTTTGGATAATCGCACAAACGATTTTATTTTTGGACGAAATTTTTCACGCAATTCTTCTTCTAACACAATGGCATTTTTCGCCAACAAACTTTTAATTTGCGGATAAATGGTTTGTTTTTGTATGATATCCGAAACATCTTGTAACGAAAGCACAGAGCGAATTTCCAACGCTTGTACAATTAAAAATTCATCATCGGTAAGTTGTTCTTTATTTAAAAAATCTTGATTGAGCAAGACCTTTGTTTCGCTACTTAACTTAAGTGCAGCAGGCAACGCAGCTATCATCACCTCTCCTATGGTACAACAATAATAGTCAGCAATCCATTGCCATAATTTTAGTTGCGTTTCGTTAACGATTGGACTTTCATCTAAAACAGCTTCTAAATATTTAGCGGTGTATTTTTGCGGTGCTTGCTCGTGAACATTTATAACTACTGCGGTATATAATTTCTTTTTTCCAAATTGAATAATCACACGCTGACCTACCATCACCGCTTCGTTTAACTCAAAAGGTACACGATAGGTATAGGTGTTGGGCACTGCCAACGGAATAATCACATCTACAAATTTGGTTTCTCTGCTCACAGAATTTTAATGAGATAATACTTCGGCTAAATCTAACAAACTACGATTAATGCTTAAATGGTGTTTTACCGATTGCTCAAAAGGGGTATATTGAATTTGATTGTTTACAATGCCCACCATTTCATTTTTTCTTCCTACCAACAATGCTTCAACAGCTGCAACGCCCATTCGGCTTGCCAGTACTCTATCCTGCGCAGATGGACTTCCACCACGCTGAATATGCCCCAAAATAGACACACGTGTATCGAAACAATCAAAATGTTGTTGGATGTGTTTTTGCACTTCGTAAGCACCTCCAGAATCATCACCTTCGGCAACAATAATGATGCTGCTCATTTTATTATTGCGCAAACCTTTACGTAATTTTTCAATTAAAGCATTGGTATAAGTTGGCGTTTCTGGAACTAAAATAGCTTCTGCACCAACGGCAATACCACTGCGTAAAGCAATAAATCCGGCATCTTTACCCATCACTTCTACAATAAACAATCTATCGTGAGAAGCAGCGGTGTCGCGAATTTTATCTACCGCATCTACAACGGTATTTAAAGCGGTGTCGTAGCCAATACAATTATCTGTTCCATACAAATCATTGTCTATGGTTCCGGGAATACCAATGAAATCGACTCCCGAAAATTCTTTCATAAAAACGGAAGCACCTGTAAACGTTCCATCTCCGCCAATAGCTACAACATGCGTGATGCCATGTTTTTTCAAACTTTCGTGCGCTTTTTTTCTTCCTTCTACAGTCATAAACTCTTTGCTGCGTGCAGATTTCAAAATAGTACCTCCGCGTTGAATGATATTACTCACAGAATTTGAATACATAGGTATTATATCGCCTTCAATCATGCCTTGGTAGCCACGCATAATGCCAAACACTTCTACGCCTTCATGTAGTGCTTTACGAACAACTGCGCGTATACAAGCATTCATACCTGGCGAATCTCCTCCTGATGTAAAAACTGCTATTTTATCCATATTAATATCGATTTAATGCAACAAATTTATACTTTTGATACCCCTAATTATGGAAGGCAAAGCAACAAAAGATTGGTTTGAAAATTGGTTCGACTCGAATTACTATCATTTATTATACAAAGATAGAAACGATGAAGAAGCCGAATTTTTCATTTCAAATTTACTAAAATATTTAGCACCACAACCCAATAGTACGTTTTTAGACTTGGCGTGTGGCAAAGGTCGGCATTCCATTCACTTAAATAAGCTAGGGTATGATGTTACGGGTATTGATTTATCCGCAAACAGTATTAATTATGCTAAACAATTTGAAAAAAATTCGTTGCATTTTGAATTACGTGATATGCGCGAAATGTATAAAACAGAGGCGTTTGATTATGTGTTGAATTTATTTACCAGCTTTGGTTATTTTGAAGATGATTTGGATAATTTAAACGCACTTATTTCTGTAAAAAATAGCTTGAAAAGAGGTGGAACGTTGGTGGTTGATTTTTTTAACGCTGAAAAAATTGTGGCTAATGCCATTCCTCACGAAAAAGTAATGCGAGGAAATATTCAATACGATTTATACAGAAAAGTGGAAGACGGAAAAATCATTAAAACCATTGAAGTGAACGATAATGGCAACCTACATTCGTTTCAAGAACGCGTGCAGTTGTTAGATTTAGATAGATTTACAGAGCTTTTCAGACAAGCGCGTTTTCAAATTACCGATATTTTTGGTTCGTATAATTTGGATGAATTTGATGAACAAACCTCTGAACGATTAATCCTTATTGCTGTTAAGATGTAACATGGAAAATATAACTGACCTTATAGTAATTTTCTTAGTGCCATTTTTATTCGGATTGGCAGCACTTTCGTTTTACAAACCAACCAAAAAACACATCAAGTTTTTATTGTCGTTTAGCGGTGCATTTATTTTGGCAATGGCTGCCCTACACACATTTCCAGAAGTATTCTCGGGTGATGAACCTTTTAAAGTAGGTTATTTCTTTTTAGCAGGATTTTTACTTCAGCTAGTTTTGGAATTTTTTTCTCAAGGCTTAGAACACGGTCACACACACACACATGGTCATGACAAAAAATTATTTCCATTTACCGTATTTATTGGCTTATGTATTCATTCATTGATTGAGGGATTGCCATTAAACCAAACCGATTTGTACGAGCACGCACATCATGCTACGCATCACCATCACGATGAAGAGGGCAATACACTCTATTTTGGTGTTATGCTTCACCACATTCCTATTGCCATTACGTTGGTAACATTTATGGTAAGCATGGGCATGAAAAAAAGTATAAGTTTTGCTGCATTGCTTGTATTTACTGCCATTACACCTTTAGGAATGATTTTAGGCGACTACTTAATTCTAGATTCTACCACGTTAAGCTATGCACAAGGCTTTGTAGTAGGTATGTTGTTACACATTTCTACCACTATTTTATTCGAAGCATCAGATGGGCACAAGTTCAACATAGCTAAGCTAAGTGCCGTGCTCTTAGGCTTTATTGTGGCTTACTTGAGTATTTAAAGTGTACTAACGTGTTGTTGTGTTAGCGTGTTATGGTTTCAACCGTCATTCTAAAATCGTAAATTAACAATTACTTAATCTATATTTTCAAATAATCACATCTTCAAATTTTCAAATTGTATTAGCGAACAATTTTGTACCTTTGTGGTTATTAAATCAAACATTAAAACCAAAAAAAGATATGTCAGTATTAGTAGGAAAAAAAGCGCCTTCATTTAAGGCAGCAGCCGTAGTAAATGGTATGGAAATAGTTAAAGATTTTTCGTTAGACCAATATTTAGGAAAAAAACACGTGTTGTTTTTCTTTTATCCTAAAGATTTCACCTTTGTATGTCCTACAGAGTTACACGCATTTCAAGCAAAATTAGCAGAGTTTGAAAAAAGAAATGTAGCTGTGGTAGCGTGTTCTACAGACACTGAAGAATCGCACTGGAGTTGGTTGCAATTACCAAAAGACAAAGGCGGTATTCAAGGTGTGAAATACCCAATCGTAGCCGACACTACTAAAACCATTAGCGATGCGTATGGCGTATTGGCTGGAGAATATGAATACGATGAAGAAATGAGCTTAGTAGCTACCGGACCAATGACTGCTTACCGTGGTTTATTTTTGATGGACAAAACAGGAAAAGTAGTGCACCAAGTGGTAAACATTAACCCATTAGGACGTAGTGTAAACGAAGCACTGCGTATGGTAGATGCGCTACAATATTTTGAAGAAAACGGAGAAGTTTGCCCTGCAGATTGGAAACAAGGCGAAGATGCTTTAAAAGACACTTTTGCAGGTGTTGCAGATTATTTAGCGAAGCATTAATAGCATTATACACTTTATTCAAAAGCCACTCAAATTTGGGTGGCTTTTTTGTTAACAAATATTCGTTTTTCATTAGCTTAACTAAATACTTGAAATCTCTTTCACTAATGAAAAATCAGCGCTCATTAACGAACAAAAAATAATTGTAACTTTACGAAATAATCCGTTGGCGATGATAAATCCTCCATTTCTGAAAAAAGGTGATACAGTGGCGATTGTAGCTACTGCCAAAGCCATTAGCAAAGACGCATTAGATTATGCTGTGCAATTGTTTGAAGCAAGAGGATATCATGTGAAGATTGGCAAACACATTCACAACGTGCATCACCAGAGTGCGGGTACCGATGCAGAGCGTTTGCATGACATTAACGAAGCCATAAACGATGCAGAAGTAAGCGCCATTATTTGCTTTCGTGGGGGTTATGGCAGTGTGCGTATTGTAGAAGATGTGTTGTGGAACAAACTACAAGCTAATCCTAAATGGATAGTGGGCTTTAGCGATGTTACGGTGCTGCACAGTGCTATGCAAAAAATTGGTGTGCAAAGCATTCATGCTACCATGCCCATTAACTATAAAGATAACACAACCGAAGCGATTGAAAGTTTATTCAATGCCTTAGAAGGCAAATCCAATACGTATGAAATTTCTGCACATGAATTTAATGTACAAGGCACAGCAGAAGCGGAATTGATAGGTGGTAATTTGGCTATTTTATATTCGTTGTTGGGCACAAAATACGAGATGAATTTTCAAGACAAGTT
>JBKHVV010000078.1:0-8658 GCA_046569885.1 Bacteroidia bacterium | reverse complement strand
AAGAAGCTTTTTTTTATTTTTAGAGAAATCATTTTATGAAAACCTAAAACTGATGCACCACCGCCAAGTCGTAGTTGGCTAGTTTTTTCTTTGCTTTTTCAAGGTCTTTGGTGAAGCCCAAAATAAAGCCACCGCCACCCGAACCACATAGCTTTAAGTAGTAAGCATTGCTATCGATTCCTTCTTGCCATAGTTGTTGAAAGTGCGAAGGAATCATAGGAGAGAAGTGTTCTAACAACACTTTTGATAATTTTTTAACGTTGCTCAACAATGGCTTAACGTCTTTATTTAAAAATGCCTCAATGCAGGCATCGTTGTATTTTTTAAACTCACTTTTCAGCATGTTTCTAAAACCATCTTCTTTACACTTATCTAAAAAGTAACTTACTAGTGGTTGTGTCTTACCCGGTGTACCTGTGTTTAATAAGAAAATAGCACCTTTACTATCACCCTGAGAAGGTAAGCCAACGGTATTCATATCTTCTTTAGAACGAATAACCACAGGTAAATTCAAGTAGCAAATGAGTGGGTCTAAACCAGAACTTTTGCCATGGAAATACGATTCCATTTGCCCAAAAATAGTTTTCAGTTGCTTTATTTTTTCGCCCGAAATATTTTGTTCTGCTTTGATACTATTTTTACCATACTTGGCATAAATAGCCGCCACTAAAGCACCCGAACTTCCTACGCCAAATCCTTGCGGAATGGTAGAATCGAAACTCATTCCATTAGTGATGTCTTCTTCTAATTTTTTTAAATCGAAAGAAGCATCTACCTGTTTGTTTTTTTGAAGCTCTTTTAGATGTAAGAAGTATTTTTTTAGTTCTTCGTTAGATTCTTTAGAAGATTCTGAACTGTTCTCAAAAGTAAATTTACCGTTGTAGTTGTTGTAAGGAATAGACAAACCCATAGAATCTTGGATGATTCCATATTCTCCGAAGAGTAAAATTTTTCCGTAAAACAACGACTCTTTAATCATGGTGTACTACTTTAATTTTTCTGATCCTGAACCAACTTCATCACAAATATATTCACCATTTTGGCAATACGCAACTAAATTGTTCTTAATTAAATCCATAACGTGTTGTTTATAAGCTTCTGGATAGAGAACATGCACGTTGGCTCCAGCATCTAGGGTAAAACAAACAGGTATTTTACTTTGTTCACGAAAGGTCATAATTTCATGAATAATTTTTATGGTATTGGGCATAAATAGGAGGTAGTAGTCTTTTGACGTCATCATCATGGCGTGTAGAGTGAGTGCTTCACTTTCTACCAACTTAATGAAATTTTCTACATCGCCTTTTTCCAAAATATGCTTTAATTGAAACAAATTTTCGTGGGCTTGTTCAAAGCGTCTTTCGGCAAAAGGATGGTTTATCATTAAGTTGTGCCCAACGGTGCTCGATACTTTCTTTTCGCCTTTATCTACTAATAAAACGGTGTCTTGGTAAGTTGCAAAAACTTCGTGAAAAGTAGTAAACGGAGTAGCATATTCATCGCAACTATTTTCAATGGAATTATGTTTTCCCCACGATGCTAAAGTAGGATATACCGAACGACAAGCACTTCCAGAGCCCAAGCGCGCTAAGTATGATGCTCTTTGCAGAAATGTTTCTTCATTGTAAGTAGTAAATTTTTGCTTAATGTTCATTAAACATAAACTCAGAGCGCTCATAGCCGATGCCGATGAAGCAATGCCCGATGAATGAGGGAATGAATTTTCGGAATGAATTTCCAGTTTAGCATGTTTTAAAAAAGGAATATTAATCGAAATGCGATCGAAAAATTTTTGCAGTTTGGGCTCAAACGATTTTTTTTCTTTGCCTTCAAATAAGAAGGAAAATTCTAGTTGTTTGCGCTCGGTAGAAATATCGTAATGAACTTCTGTAGTGCTTTTGCAATGCTTAAGCGTAAAACTTATAGATGGGTTGGCAGGAATTTGTTCGCCTTTTTTACCCCAATATTTCACCAATGCAATGTTTGATGGAGAACTCCATTTTACCGTGCCTTCTAGGTTTTTAATTTCGTATGATGGTTCTATACTCATTTATGAAATCATCTCCTCAAAAGTAACAATAGTACTGTAACCTTTGTCTTTAAAATAGTTTAAATCGTTGTTGTTTTTGGCGGTTACTAAAATAAAATCGCCTCCCCATGCACCTAAAGATTTTATGATGCCCGAAGTGTAGTCATTAAATAATTGTGTTTTAATCGTTGGTGTTTTTAAAACAGAACTTATAACGGTTTCGTGTTCATTTAATAATTCTTCAAATTGTGATAAGTTATCACAATTGAGTAGTTCGTCTGTAATTTCAGACACACGCTGAATTTCTTTTGAGTAATCAGAAGCACTACTTTTATATTTAGAAATTTCCAATTCGCTCTTTTGCTTGTTGCCCAAATACACAAAATAAATATGCCCTTTAAAAGATGGATTAAAGTTTACTTTTTCGTAAACGGGCTGATTATTTTCTATTCTATATATAATGGCATCGTTTTCTAAACCAACAGCCACATCATAGCCGCTCCCTTTCGAAATACTTTTTAGTAATTCAAACGCATCAACACCACTCCATTTACTTAAGTTGGCAATAAGCGTAGAACTTGAGCCCAAGCCCCATGCTTTATTAAATTCTAAGCGCGTAGTTATTTCAATCGTTTTACCATATATATATAAGGAAGGATTTTCTGAAAAGCATTTTTGTAACAATGGCGTTAAATTTTCTGCAACGGATGTTTCGCTACTATATATAAGGTGTAAGTTGGGTAGAGTATAGGCG
The DNA here is from genome assembly GCA_046569885.1 of Bacteroidia bacterium. Taxonomy (GTDB): domain Bacteria; phylum Bacteroidota; class Bacteroidia; order Flavobacteriales_D; family Parvicellaceae; genus JBKHVV01. Next base: position 5,875 of record JBKHVV010000078.1, on the reverse strand, counting down.
GCTTCAAACCATGTGTTTTGGTTTTCGTCTAAACTTTTCCAAATAAGTTGAGGGGTTTCAGAAGCAATGAAGTTAACTTCCATACTTTGACCAAAGCGTGAAGCTAATGCCAACGATTTAGCACCATCCAATACTAAGTATTCACCTGTGATAAGAAGTTTGCCGCTGCTTGTAAAAAGCATGAATTTATTTTTTTACCAACTCACTTTGTGTAATGCCTCTCAGTTTACAAAACTGATTTACCACTTCGCTATGGCTTACTACTTTGTCTTCGAAATACTGTTGAATGGTTGCTTTTTCTTCCTCAGTAGCTTCTAATTGATTTAAGATATTTAGCAAGTGCATTTTCATGTGACCTTTTTGAATACCTGTAGTTACCAACGAACGCACTGCTCCAAAGTTTTGTGCTAAACCAACAGTGGCTACAATTTGCATCAACTCTTCAGCATTTGGATTACCCAATAATTTATGCGAGAATTTTACCATGGGGTGTAATCCTGTTAAACCACCAACAGTTCCAACTGCTAAAGGCAAATCTAACCAAAAAGTAAACACACCATTTTCAACTTTAGCGTGAGACAAACTACGGTATTGTCCACCGCGCGAAGCGTAAGTATGACCACATGCTTCTACTGCTCTAAAGTCGTTACCAGTAGCAATGATTACAGAATCAATTCCGTTAAAAATTCCTTTATTGTGAGTGGTTGCTCTGTGAGGTTCTATTTCTGCAATGCGAATGGCTTGTAAAAATTTTTGTGCAAACAATTCAGGAGTAATTTCGTTGTCAACATTCAATTCAGAAACGGGGCAGCTTACTTCTGCTCTTACAATACATTCGGGCGTGTAGTTAGATAAGATACACATAATAACTACCACCTCTTTTTCATCTTGCGTAAACTCAGAATGATTAGAAATTTCTTGTTTGAATACTTGTGCAAATTTTTCTAAAATAGAATTGATAAAGTTGGCACCCATCGAATCGCGCGTATCAAACGTAGCGTGTATTTGATAGTAGTTGGATTCTAAATCTGTTTTGTTTACTAAGTCTATTGATAAAATACCTCCACCACGTGCTTGCATATTTTTGGTAATGCTTTCGGTTTCGGTATAAAATTTCTCTTTTATAGAGTTGAAAAAGTTAAGAAGCTTTTCGTAATCTTCACCTTTCCAAGTAAAGTGTACTTGACCAATTTTTTTAGTAGAAAGCACAGTGGTTTTAAATCCGCCTCTATCCAACCAAAACGAAGCAGCTTTAGAAGCAGCAGCCACTACCGAACTTTCTTCGATAGCCATTGGCACACAATAAAATTTCCCGTTGATTAAAAAATTAGGAGCCACACCAAATGGTACGTAAAAGTTGGTGATGGTATTTTCTATAAATTCATCGTGAAGTTTTTGAACATCAGGATTGGCGTTCCAATAGCTTTTTAGAAGTTCAATAGCTTCGGTATCGCCATTCAAATACTCGTTTGCCAACCATTCAATTTTGGCTTCTTTAGATAGTTTTGAAAATCCTGAAATTTGTTTGCTCATTATATAGTAGTTACTAGTTGCAAAGGTAAACCTTTTAATCGGTAATTTGTTCAAAATAGACCACCTTTATTCAACGAATGAGCAGATAGTTTATTGGCTTTTTGCAGCAAAAAAATTAATTCAAATTTACAGGAATACTTAAAACATGGTCAATGGCACTATATCCGTCTCGTCTTTGTTTTACCTGAGCCAGAATAGTGCGAATAAGAATGTTTAGTTGGCTTTCCGATAATAAATCAAGATTTTTTATTTCAAAAAATTCTGACCAAAAACTTCTTATAAATGCTATTTTATCAATGCGACTCATAATAGGAGCTTTTCTATATACTTAGACGAAAAATTATGCCAAAAAGTTGTTTGAGTTGCATGACTATTTATTTAACGGTCGTTTTTTTTGAAGGAACGGTCGAATTTTTAAAACTAAAGGCAAAGACATTAGTATATTTGTATTGTGAAACAAGCCATCGAACACATAAAATCTAGCTATAAAAGGTACTTTCCATATTTTCTGGACGTTTGGCAATACATAGCGATAATAGCCATATTTCTATTGGCTTTGCTATTTATCTTGTAGGCGCTTTGTTATTTCAAATTAAGCATTATATTTGCAACCGCTTAGGGCAATCGGGGCGTGGCCCAGCCCGGTTAAGGCGCCTGGTTTGGGACCAGGAGATCGCAGGTTCGAATCCTGCCGCCCCGACAAAAAGGACTGATTTTCAGTCCTTTTTTGTTTTTACACATTTCATTTTATTGTTTTGAGATACTTTTAAATCAGATGATTTTTTTACACCTTAGTATATAGGTATCATTTTTATAGAATTTTCAGTGTAAAAAATTTCTCAATTTTTAATTCGTTTTTTTTGGATGAAAATTTTAAAATTGAAAAACACAATTTTCAATTTTTAAAAAAGTTGTTTCACCTAAAATTATAATTTGATTTTTTCGAATGCATTTTTTTAGAGAAATTTTTTTCGATAAAAATGAAAAAAAGTATAACTCAAAAAAAGTAAAAGCATCGTTTGTCAGATAAAAATCCCATCATGATTTTTCTTTTTTAAAATTTTATAGACTTGTTTTCAAAAATATTTTTCATTTATTAACACAGTATTTTTTTTTCAAAGTGAAATTTTAATGCTCACCTATATTTATATTTAATTTCCGAATCAAATGTTTTTTTTTAAAATAACACATGCTTAAATAACACTGTTTACAATGTTTTTGAGAGTTTTTTATAAAAAGAAAAAAAAGACTTTTTTTTAAACTCATCAAAAAATAGTTGTCTGTTTTTCAAAAAATGCACTCATAAGTTTTCGTTACTGATTTTAGTAATTAACATTTTCAAGAATTCATTGTTGATTATTTTTTTAATATTTATATGTATGGGAAAAATGTTTTCATACTTTTGACATCATAAACAATTAAAAAATTAAAAACAAAAATTATGGGAAAAGGTGACAAAAAAACTGCTAAAGGTAAAAAAGCAAAAGGTACTTTTGGCAAAAGCAGACCTAAGAAAGCGGCTAAAAAAGCGGCTCCTAAAAAGGCAGCTAAAAAATCAGCTCCTAAAAAGGTAGCTAAGAAAGCAGCTCCTAAAAAAGCAGCAGCTAAGAAAGCAGCTCCTAAAAAAGCAGCAGCTAAGAAAGCAGCTCCTAAAAAAGCAGCAGCTAAGAAGAAGTAATTTGTGTTGGATGATAAAAAAGGACGCTTCACTAAGCGTCCTTTTTTTATGGATATAATCGAGAGATTATCCAATTATTTTTTTTGTCTTTCTCGAATGCAAACCTATCGTGTAATCTATTTTTTCTTCCTTGCCAAAACTCAAAGTAATTTGGTTTGATTAAATAACCACCCCAAAATTTTGGTCGAGGAATTTCTATTCCTTCAAATTTTTTTCTAAACGTATTCATCGTATCGTCCAAATCTTTTCTGGAATTTAGTTTTTTGCTCTGCATACTTGCCCAAGCACCTATTTGGCTTTCACGCGGTCGTGTTGCAAAGTATTTGTCCGAAATTTCTTCAGATATTTTTTCTATTACACCCTCAATTCGTACTTGACGTTCTAACTCTGCCCAAAAAAAATTGGCAGATACATTTGAATTTTTTTCTAATTCATTTCCCTTTTTACTTTCGTAATTGGTATAGAAAACGAATCCATTTTCTACAACATCTCTTATATACACAATGCGCGAGGTTGGTTGATTATTTACACAGGTAGATAAACAAAATGCATTTGCTTCAATCACGTTTTTTTCAATGGCTTCACCCAACCATTGCCTAAAAAAATCGAATGGATTTTCAATGAGATGAAATTCTTCGAGTGTAGATTTTTCAAAATCTCTTCGCTCGGTATTGATGTGTTTTTTTACGTCCATGGCATCACCATATTTTCTGTAAAAATAACCAATATGTCAATTCGATGGTTTAATTATGACGTTAATCTCTTTTTTGACATAGTTTTATTATTTGGCAACATTTTTGGGAGATTAAGCGTTATAATAATTGAATGATGAATTTTTTCAATCATAGTACTAATCAAAAACTCGAAAAGGGATGCTTGCTATTATCAGAGCCCTTTTTGAATGACGAATATTTTAAGCGTGCAGTTATCTTTTTGTGTGAACACAATAAAGATGGCTCGTTTGGATTTGTGCTGAATAATTATGTTAAAATAAATTTAAAAGAACTTATAGAAGAACTTGACGATTTTCAAGCAATCGTGAGCTTGGGCGGGCCAGTTTCTACAAATAATTTATATTACATACACACGCTTGGTGAAGAGCTTCCAGGAAGTACGCCTATCGTGAAAGGACTTTACATTGGCGGTGAATTTGAAGTTTTGAAAAAATTAATAAACAACAAAGCCATTACTCCAGACCAAATAAAATTCTTTTTGGGTTATTCGGGTTGGGATGCCGACCAACTAAAACGAGAGATGAAAGAAAAATCTTGGATTGTTACCAAATCAACAGTTAAAGAAATAATGGGAAAAGTAGATAAACACCTTTGGAAGAAAATTCTGAAAAAAATGGGAGGGAAATTTTCTATTATATCAAATTATCCAACCAACCCATCACTTAACTAAGTTTAGGGAAACTTCGTTTATTAAGTTGGTTAGTTTTTTAGCCACATCATTAAAATAGCGTTTTGAACGATAGCTGCCAACCCATTGAATACCTTTAATGGCATTGGTTAGTAAAATTTCATCGGCTGCTAAAAAATTTTGTGGTGTGAGATTACACTCGTACACTTTTATGCCATTGGCAATGGCGGCATTAATAAGTACCATTCGCATTACGCCACCCACACAACCCTCTTGAATTGGAGGAGTGTAAAGCACTCCGTTGCCAATTATAAAAACATTAGAGCTACTTGCTTCAATAATATTTCCTCGTTCGTTAAGCAACAAAACATCGTCTAAATTTTCTTTTTTTGCGTGCATCGCAGCCATGATGTAAACCAACGAGCTACTTGTTTTGAATGCAGAAATTTTATTGTAAGGTTTTCTTATTTCGTCATAAATATCCACCTTGAGCGGTTTTTCATTTAGGGTGTATTTATTGTTTTCGTAAGGATGAGCTTCTAAAACAAAACCGCATGAATTATTAGTGGGTAGATAATTTCCGTCTGATTCTCTGTAAACCGTTAAACGCGCTCTACCGCCTTGTGAAATTTTATTTTTCGAGATAAGTGTAAGCAATAAATTTCTAAAATAATCAACCGAAAAATTTGGTGGACAGTCAATATCCAAAGCTTTTAGTCCGCTGGTTAGTCGTTTTAGATGCACCTCAAGGTTTACAGGTTTCCCATCAATAATACGAATAGACTCAAACAACCCATCTCCAAACTTAAACGCACGATTTTGTGCCGATAGGTAAGGAATGCTATCAGGTCTTTCTTCTCCGTTATGAATGATAAAGCCCATGGTTTGTTTCAACAAATATACATTTTATACCGATTTGATTTTTGCATGAGTCAAAATAATCATCGGTATTTACCACTGTAACCATCCAAAATAGAAAGATTATTTTGAATGTAACATTGGTTTTAAAATATATTATCAAAAAAAGAAGTGATTAAACTAAAATCGAGATAGCCTGTAAAGATAATGCCCCAAACAGCTCCATAAAAGTGGGCATCATGAGCAATATTGTCACTCGATTTTTTATCCATATACGCCTCAAACACTAAATATAATATACCAAAAATCCAAGCAGGAATTGGTAGTAAACCCATCAAATATAAATTTTGTCCAGGGGCAATAAGTATGGCTGCAAACACTACCGAAGCTACTGCTCCAGAAGCACCCAACGACATATAGTTGGGATTGTTTTGATGTTTTAAA
>JBKHVV010000077.1:0-8955 GCA_046569885.1 Bacteroidia bacterium | reverse complement strand
GATGCATCTGATAATTCTTTAGGAACGGTTGAATTTTATTTAGCCGACTATCGTTTCTCAGATAATTCACAAGATTATATTGTTGATGATTGGACTTTGGTTGATTTATCTTCTTTGGGTAATGTGAGTAAGTTAAAATTTATGCTCAATTCATCAGATGTTGGTGCTTGGGGTATGAATACACCTGCATTTTTTGTGTTAGATGAACTGACCTATTCTGATGCAGTTTTATCTTCAAATGAGTTATCAAACAATGATGTTAAAATTTACCCAAACCCTGTAAAAGATTTTGTAGTGATTGAAAATATTGGTTTAAATGCAGAAGTGAAATTATTCAACACGCTTGGAGCATTAATTTATGATGAAATAACAACAACATCTGAACTAAAAATAAACACATCTAATTTAGAAAATGGTGTTTACGTTTTAATGGTTGATGGAATAACGCACAAAATTGTAAAACAGTAAGTGTAAAGGTTTAAAGTTTAAGGTTGAAAGTTGAATGTTGAAAGTTGAATGTTGAAAGTTGAATGTTGAATGTGTTTCAAGACCTCTGACCTTATAAACTTTATGACATTAAGACTTTGCAGACTTTTAGACCTTACAGACTTTATAAATATGAACAAACTATATCTTCTCTTGATTTTTAGTTTTATTCTGAAAATTTCGGCTCAAGGACCCTATGCTCCCGATGCAGAAACATCAGGAACAACAGCGATTCATTATGAAGATGGTCAATTTATATCTTGGGCTTCGGGTTGTGAGGTAACCCGAGGTCTTCAAGATATTGCCGACCCAAGTTTGGGTTACGCTTCTGTAGGAACAAATGCAGATGCAGTAGGCAAACCAACCACAAATGGTGTAGTAAGTTTAGGCGATGGTGGGTATGCTATTCTTACCTTTGAAAAACCCATTTTTAATGGCGCAGGATTTGACTTTGCTGTGTTTGAAAATAGTTTTAACCACACCTTTTTAGAACTCGCTTTTGTGGAAGTAAGTTCGGATGGAGTTAACTATGTGCGCTTTCCTTCAGTGTCGTTAACGCAAACAACTACACAAATAGATGGCTTTGGAGACGTTGACCCAACAAACATTAATAATCTTGCCGGAAAATATAAGGCATTGTATGGCACTCCGTTCGATTTGGAAGAACTGAAAGACGAACCAAATTTAGATGTCAATAACATCACACACATAAAAATTATGGATGTAGTTGGAAGCATTAATCCAACCTATGCGCGTTACGATTCGCAAGGCAACATCATCAACGACCCTTACAATACGCCCTTTGCTAGTGGTGGCTTTGATTTAGATGCTGTTGGAGTAATTCACACCACACTTTCTTTACAAAAAAACGAATTGACAAGCACACAAATTTTCCCTAATCCTGCTAAAGAATTTTTAACTATTCAATTGGATGTTTTGGGAGAAAAACTAATTTCTTTAACAGACATAAATGGTAAAGAAGTTAAAAACACTTCAACTAAAAATATCCACTATTTGTTATCGGTTAGTGATTTGGAGAGAGGTATTTATTTTATGAAAATCTACACGGATAAAGCTGTTTTAATGCGTAAAATAGTGCTTGAATAAAGTGAAGCGAATTACTTTTATATGGATGTTTTTATGTTTTGTAAAAGCATTTTCTCAAACCGACACCTTAGAAACTGTAACTGTTGAAGCAGAAAAAAATTTAAAACCATCTTCTGCGCAAAAAATTCTTTCATTTTCTCAAGAACAACTATCTGCTTTGAGTCAAAAATCGTTAGGCGAATTGTTGGCTAAATCCTCTTCGGTTTATATCAAATCTTATGGGCAAGGCTCATTAGCTACGCCATCTGTAAGAGGAACAGGCGCTAATCACACACAAGTATTTTGGAATGGTGTCAACATCAATTCACCTACTTTAGGCCAAAGTGATTTGTCGCTGTTACCACTTATTTTTATCAATCAAGCGGAGTTGCATTTAGGCAGTAGCAGCTTGATTGACGGAAGTGGTGGAATAGGTGGCTCTATTCGTTTAAATAACGAGACCAATTATTTTAAAGGCGAAAACATAGAGTTTACAAAAGAGCTCGGTTCTTTTGGATACGGCTCTTCAGGACTTAAAATTGGATTAGGAAACGGTTTTTTGCAATCTGTTACAACGCTTTATCAATCTCAAGCAAAAAACAATTTTACGTATAGAGATTTATCTCAAAAAGAGCGGCCATTTGTTGCGCAAACCAATAATTATTTAGAACAAATGGGCTTAGGTCAAGACGTTTCTTTGCGATTTAAACAAAACGAAATTGACTTTAAATCATTGGTGTTTTCCTCGTTTAGAGAAATACCCGCCAATATTGGTTCTATGAGTGATGCCTTTCAAAAAGATGTTTCTCAAAAATATTTATTAAGTTTAAATCGTGTCCAAAATAAAAGTTCACACACACTAAAAGTAGCTATGGTTGCAGATGATTTGAATTATGTCAATAATCTTGCAAACATAGATGCGAACTATAATACGCAATCTTTGTCGGCTATCTACAATGGCGTTTTTTATTTCGATAAAATTAAGGTTAAAACGTTTTTATTAAATCAAAACGATGCAGCACTTTCTGATGGCTTTACTGAAACAACATACCGCAATAAACATGCTGCGTTTGTTACTTTGGAGCATTCTGTAAGCAAACAATTTTTATACTATGTGTCCATTCGTGAAGAAGTGATAGATACGCTTGTGGCTCCTATTTCACCATCGCTTGGAGCAAAGTATTCTATCAACGATTGTCATCATTTTTCTGTTAATGCAGCCAAAACTTTTAGAGCGCCAACCCTTAATGATTTATATTGGAGTGTTGGTGGAAATCCGAATTTACTACCTGAAATTGCATATACATTCGAGTTAATGTATTCGTTTACGAAAAATAAATTCAATGCGTCAATTACCGCTTATTATTCGCAAGTAGATAATTGGATTCAATGGACGCCAACGCGTTATGGTTACTGGTCTCCGAAAAATATTAAGTTGGTTGAAAATAAAGGTGTAGAATTACATTTTAACTATGTCATTTACGAAGAAAAAGTATCGCGCTTAAATGTTGGTGGAAATTATAGTTACACATCATCCACAAGTTTAAAAAGCAACGTTGAAGGTGATAACTCCGTGGGTAAACAACTCATTTATGCGCCACAACATACGTGTAATTTTAATATATTTTATACGTATAAAAAATTATCAGTAAACTACCTTCAAACCTATACAGGAAAGGTATTTATTGATGCGCAAAACACTACGTACATGCCTTATTTTGCTCCAGCAGACGCCTCTATTCATTATGCGTTTACTAGTAAAGAGTCGATAGCTTCAATAGGATTTAGAGTACAAAATATATTTAACGAAGCATACCAAATTATTGCCAACCGACCATTGCCTATGCGTTCAATTTATGTAGTGCTAAAAATTTCGTTTAAGTCTTGAGAAAAATAATTCATATAGCGTTTTTAGTACTTGTATTTATTTCCTGCAAGAAAAAAGAAATTGGTCCGCAACTAATTGATGATGCTCAATTTTCTTATTCGGAAAAATCGGTAATTATTGGCTGTGAAGGAAATTTTGGATGGGGCAATGCCAGCATTTCTGTTTATAATTCGAATAAAAAAACAATCAGTAATAGTGCTTTTAAAGCAGTAAATGGATTCGGAATGGGCGATGTGTTACAGTCTATTTCTGAAATAAATGATAAGTTATATTTCGTGATGAATAACTCTGGAAAAATAATTGTAACCAATAAATCAACGCTGCACTACGAAGCAGAAATAACGGGCTTTACAAGTCCGCGATATATTCAGCAAGTATCAGCAACGAAAGCGTATGTAAGCGATTTGTACGCTAATAAAATTTGGATTTTTGATTTGACTACAAATAAAATTGTTGGCGAAATTGTAGTAGATGGATGGACAGAAAAAATGACCTTAATAGGAGAGAAGGTGTATGTTTGCTTGCTGAGTTCAAATAAAGTGTTGGTGATTAATACCAATACAGATGGTATTGAGCAAGAGATTGTGGTGGGTAAAAATCCGAATAGCTTAGTGGTTGATGTCAATAATCATTTGTGGGTATTGAGTAGTGGCGGTTTTAATGAAGAGTTGGCGCGTTTAGATAAAATAAACCCGATAGACAACAGCATACTTAAAACCCACACGTTTTCTGAGCTTTCTATGTCACCATCAAGTTTATTGATAGATGAAACTGGTGAGCAGTTTTACTTTATGAATAATGGAATTTATAGTATGACCATCTATGATATTGAAATACCTACAATAGCTTTAGTTGAAGAAGATAACTGCTTGTTTTATGGTTTGGGTTTAGATAAAGAAACCAACGAAATCTATGTTTCTGATGCGATTGACTACGTTCAACCTGGCAAAGTATTTCGTTACTCAAAAGAAGGCGTATTATTAGACGAATTTTCCGTAGGCATTATTCCACAGCATTTTCAATTTGTGAACCAATGAGCAAAGCCGTATTTAATTGGAGTGGAGGAAAAGACAGTGCTTTAGCATTATATCATGCGTTAAGCGATAAAAATATTTCTATTGAATATTTATTGACTTCGTTGAGTGAACAATACCGAAGAGTATCTATGCATGGCGTAAAAGAAGAATTATTGGAAGAACAAGCGAAGCAAATCGGACTGCCTTTAAGAAAAATATATTTGCCCGAAAATGCCGATATGAAAAGTTATAATTCTATAATGCGTAATGAGTTATTCGAATTAAAATCGAAGGGAATAACACAGAGCATTTTTGGAGATATTTTTCTGGAAGATTTAAAACGGTATAGAGAAGAAAAACTTGCTGAGGTAAATATGATTGGTTACTTCCCCCTGTGGCAAAAAAACACGAAAGACCTTGTGCGTGAATTTATTGATTTGGGTTTTAAGACAATAATTGTTTGCGTAAACGGAGATGTATTAGACAAAAGTTTTGCAGGTAGAATAATCGACAAAGAATTCATCAAGGATTTACCTAAAAATGTTGACCCTTGTGGAGAGAATGGAGAATTTCATACGTTTGTTTTTGACGGACCAATTTTTAAACATCCTGTTTTTTTTACCAAAGGTGAGGTTGTAGAGCGTAAATATCCACGTCCTAAAAATTCCGATGATAATTGCTTTAATGCTAAACCACCATCTAACGAAATCAGTTTTTATTTTCAGGAGTTAAAATAAGTTTTTAAAATATTATCCCCCGCTGGCGCGAGTTTGTAACTCGTGCTAAAATAAAAAGGGTAAAGCGTACTACCGTAGCTGCTTTAAAGGATAGGAGAAGTTTAAATCGAGCACTTTCAATTAAGACTAATAACGCTTACTTTTACATTCTGTACCTTCGTACAATATTATTTTGATAGAAAACAGCTACATAAAAGGATTTAAAAATTATTTACGATTGGAGAAATCTCAATCGTCCAATACCATTGAGGGCTACTTGAGAGATGCCTCTAAGTTGTTTGAATTTTTAGAGTTGCATTATCCCAACACTTCGGTGCTAAAATTAGAACTGAAACATTTGCAACAATTTGTAAAATGGCTGAATGAATTTGCCATTGCGCCAACTACACAAGCACGCATCATTTCTGGAATTAAAGCATTTTTTAATTATTTAATTATCGAAAATTTAGTGCACAATAATCCTGCGGAATTGTTGGAAGCACCGAAACTTGGACGAAAGTTACCCGATGTGCTTTCTACCGATGAAATTGATAAACTTATTGCCGAAATTGATTTATCAAAAAATTCGGGCGTGAGAAACAAAGCCATTTTGGAAACGCTTTATGGATGCGGTTTGCGTGTATCAGAATTGGTTGAGCTTAAGTTATCAAATTTATATTTTGATGAGGGCTTTATAAAAGTGATTGGTAAAGGCGATAAACAACGTTTAGTGCCTATTGGAAAAACGGCTACAAAACATTTAAAAATTTACATCAACGATGTAAGAAATCATCAAAAAAATATACAACAAGAAGACATTGTTTTTCTCAACAACAGAGGCAAAAAACTATCGCGTGTGATGATTTTTACCATCATAAAACAACTGTGTAAAAAAGCAGTAATAAAAAAGAAAATTAGCCCGCATACCTTTCGTCATTCGTTTGCCACACACCTAGTAGAAGGCGGTGCAGACTTACGTGCCGTTCAAGAAATGTTGGGACATACATCCATCACCACTACCGAAATATACACCCATCTTGACACGAATTATCTTAAACAAAACATTTTGGATTTTCATCCGAGAAACAGGTAGGATTTAATTTATTTGCATGAGCCACTCTGTGGCTTTTTGTTTGTTTACAAATACTTTGTTGGGATATTTTGGTGTAAACATTTTGAAATAAACGTAAGATAATACCCTACCGAGGTAGCACTGTGCAACTATTGCTTGGGCTTTTATCCGATGCTCTTCTTCCTTATCAAATTTTTGACAAAGAAGGCGAGCTTCTGAGCTCACGGTCATGTTTTTGCCAAGTATTATCAAGCGTTTCATAGATTTTACCTCGCGGGTAATGTCAAAATATAAATGGTGGTTTTCTGCCGTTTCCTTAACATCAAGAAAGGCGTTATCCTTGTAAACCATCTCCAATAAATCATCATTAACCATCCTATACAGAACAGTGTTCGTTTCCTCAATAACCATAGCACAACCTATATTGGCAGCGAATATAGAAGAATATTTTGCCAAACAATTAGCATTGGGAAATTATAGGGAAACTTTTATCAACATAAACAATTTATAATTCGAATTCTATCCATTTAATTTTTTTAGGCATAAATCAATAAATTGCCTTAATTTTGCACTCCTTTGAATTTTTTCTGTAAAATACTTTTGCGTTTACTGGGTTGGAAACTCCAACAAGGTGTGCCATCCCATATTAAAAAATGTGTTATTATACAAGCACCACACACCAGTAATTGGGATTTTATAATTGGCAAAATGGCAGCTTTCGCTTATGGTATAAATATTAAAATATACATAAAACACACCTTATTTTTTTTTCCACTTGGCTGGATTTTGAGAAAACTCGGGGGCTTACCTATTAATAGAAATAAACGCAATCATTTGGTAGAAGAGATTGCTTATGAGATGATAATTAACGATGAGTTTTTGGTACTACTTACTCCCGAAGGCACACGTAAGTATAACCCAAATTGGAGAAAAGGTTTTTATTATATTGCTAAAGCTGCTCAAGTGCCGGTAATACCTGCTTATATGGATTATGAAAAAAAAATAATCGGTTTTACCGATGCTTTTCCACTTTCCAACGATGTGGATGCAGACATTAAAAAGCTAAAAGAGTTTTTTAAACAGTATAAGGGTAAGCATCCTCAAAATGGTGTGAGGTAACTCAATGATGAATTAAGAATTGCGAGTTAAGAATTTAAAGTGAGTAAGGATTCTTGACTTTACGACTTTCGACTTTACAGACCTTATGACCTTAGACTTTACAGACCTTATGACCTTAGACTTTATAGACTTTTAACTTTCAACCTTCAACAAATTTGTACCTTTGCACCTCAATTTTTAATATTCAATGGGTTTTAAAGAAGAAATAGCACGCAGACGCACATTTGGAATCATTAGTCACCCCGATGCTGGAAAAACTACGCTTACCGAAAAATTACTATTATTTGGTGGCGCTATTCAAACTGCGGGTGCGGTAAAAAGTAACAAGATTAAAAAAACTGCCACGTCCGACTTTATGGAAATTGAAAAGCAGCGTGGTATTTCTGTAGCTACTTCGGTAATGGCGTTCAATTATAAAAATCTGCAAATAAATATTCTCGATACACCTGGTCACAAAGACTTTGCAGAAGACACTTACCGTACTTTAACCGCTGTGGATAGCGTAATTTTAGTAATTGATTGCGCCAATGGTGTAGAATCGCAAACCGAGCGATTGATGGAAGTGTGCCGTATGCGCAACACACCTGTAATTACCTTCATCAACAAAATGGATCGTGAAGGAAAAGACCCTTTTGAACTGCTTGACGAACTCGAAGCAAAACTCAACATTAAAGTTCGTCCCCTTTCGTGGCCTATAGGTATTGGCGATAGGTTTCAAGGCGTGTATAACTTACACAGAAAAAACGTGAATTTATTTTCTGCCAACAAAACCAAAATTGAAAAAGAAGTTATCTCTATTAATGATATTCACTCAAAAGATTTAGATGAATTGATTGGTGAGAAAGCTGCTAAAGAATTACGTGAGGAATTGGAAATGGTTGACACCATTTACAATGCGTTTGATGTAAACACCTACCTAAGCGGTGAAGTAACACCTGTGTTTTTCGGTTCAGCACTCAATAACTTTGGTGTGCAAGAATTGTTAGACACGTTTATCGAAATTTCGCCTTACCCAAGAGGCAGAGAAAGTGATACTCGATTTGTAAAACCTGACGATGAAAAATTCAGTGGGTTTGTATTTAAAATTCACGCCAACCTAGACCCCAAACACCGCGACCGTATTGCCTTTTTACGCATCTGTTCTGGAAAATTTGAACGCAACAAATTTTACCATCATGTGCGTTTAGATAAGAACTTGCGTTTTGCCAACCCTACCAGTTTTATGGCGCAAGATAAAAGCGTAATTGATGAAGCTTACCCTGGTGATGTAGTTGGTTTGTACGATACAGGCAGTTTTAAAATTGGCGACACACTTACCGAAGGCGAGAAGTTTTTATACAAAGGTGTGCCAAGTTTTTCTCCCGAAATTTTTAAGGAGTTGAACAACGATGACCCAATGAAATCTAAACAATTAGAAAAGGGTATTCATCAGCTAACAGATGAAGGTGTGGCGCAGTTATTCGTCATGCAACCAGGTAATCGTAAAATTGTGGGCACCGTTGGTGAACTTCAGTTTGAAGTGATACAATACCGCTTAGAGCATGAGTATGGAGCCAAATGTAGCTTTACGCC
>JBKHVV010000076.1:0-9205 GCA_046569885.1 Bacteroidia bacterium | reverse complement strand
TGTATTCCGCATTGCGATGTGTTTTTAGACAATGGCTACACCAAAGAAGAAATGAAATTGGTAAATGAACCAAAAAAAATTATGCAAGATGATTCTCTTAAAATTACGGCTACCGCTGTGCGTGTGCCTGTAATGGGAGGGCATTCAGAAGCAGTGAACATTGAGTTTGAAAACGATTTTGATTTGGCAGAAGTACGCAAAATACTTCACGAAACTTCTGGTGTAACGGTAAAGGATAACACCGAAACCAACACCTACCCTATGCCCAAATATGCGCAAGGAAAAGATGATGTGTTTGTTGGTCGCATACGCAGAGATGAATCTCAACCCAACACATTAAACCTTTGGATTGTTGCCGACAACTTACGCAAAGGTGCTGCCACCAATGCGGTGCAAATTGCAGAGTATTTGGTAGAAAATAAGCTCGTTTAGTTTCACTACGTTTTCTATGAAAAAAAAATCAGAAAAAACACTAAAGTTTCTCTTTGTATCGAAATGGGGAGAAAGTCTAGACATTGCTTACGCTACACATCTTGAAGGAAATAAAGTAAAATTTTATGTTGATTATAAACCCTGCAAAGAAATTGGCGAAGGATTTGTTTCTAAAGTAAAACAGTGGGAAAAACATATTGAATGGGCAGATATAATTATTTTTGATTATACGGGTTTTGGCAAATATGCCACTCAACTTAAAGAGCAAGGAAAGTTGGTAATTGGCAGCACAGAATATACCGACCGTTTAGAAGTTGACAGAAATTTTGGTCAACAAGAGCTCAAAAAACACAAAGTAAAAATTATTCCCTACAAAGAATTTACATATTTTGAAGAAGCCATTATATTTATTCAAAACAATCCCGATAGATATGTTATAAAGCCATCTGGAGAAATTCAGGATTACAAACAATTATTGTTTGTTGGTACAGAAGAAAACGGTGAAGACGTAATCCGCATGTTGCGCGCTTATGAAAAAACATGGAAAGAAGAAATGACGTCTTTTCAACTACAAAAAAGGGTATCGGGTGTAGAAATTTCTGTAGCGGCTTACTTTAACGGCAAACATTTTTTAAAACCCATCAATATCACATTTGAACATAAAAAACTATTCCCAAAAGGGCTAGGTGTATCAACTGGAGAAATGGGCACAAGCATGTTTTGGGTAGAAGAAAACCCCATTTTTGATGCCACTTTAGCAAAATTTGAACACACCTTGGCTAAAGACAATTTTGTAGGGCATATAGACATCAACTGCATTGTAAACGGTAATGGTATTTATCCTTTAGAATTTACCTCGCGCTTTGGCTTTCCGCAAATATTCATTCAACGAGCGGGAATAAACGAACCCTTTGGGCAGTTTTTATATAAAGTTGCGTCAGGGAAAAATTTTAAAATAAACACCCGAAAAGGATTTCAAGTTGGTGCCTATATGGTGGTGCCTCCTTTTCCTTATACCGACCCAAAAACATTCAAATCGTTCTCTAAAGACTCCATTGTGGTACTGAAAAAAAACATGAAAGAAGGGTTGCACCCCATGCACCTGAAAAAAGTAAACGGAGAATGGCTTATTACTGGAGATTCTGGACTTGCAGTATTGGTAAGCGGTACAGGAACTACCATGAGAGAGGCGCAAAAACTAATGTACAACCGCATTAACAACATCCTTATTAACCATGCTTACTACCGCACAGACATTGGCGACCGATGGGCGGAGGATTTTGATAAATTGTGGACATGGAATCTCCTTTAGAATTTTTAGACGCTACCAAAACTCCTGAAGTTTTCTTTTCTATTCTTCCAAAAGATTGGCAAAAAGAAATTATTCCTCATTGGAGCAATTACACCAGCACAGCCAAAATATATGTGTTAAAACAGCACAACAAAATACTTGGTGGGGGCATTGTTTTTTCTACCGTTTCGCCCGACACGATGGCATACAAAGAACTTGCACAAACCTATTTTGACAAGGGTTATCTATACTTAGCATTTATTTATGTTGATGAAAAACTAAGGGGCAAAAATCTTGGTTCTATTTGGCTACAAAACAGCTTAAAAACCTATCCTAATCAGAAGTTTTGGTTAACGATTGAAGATATTTCTTTAAAATCATTTTACGAAAAAAACGGATTTGAATTAACACAAAAAATTTCTCTGCCTGATTGGGATGAGTGGGTGATCGAGAGAAGGTAAAATATTCCAGTTTTATCGAAATTTTTAGCTTTTTACTCTCTCTTCTAAAAGATTTTCTAAATCGAGTGGCTTGGTGAACATATCAATAGAACCATCGGGTTTTTGAGGCCATTGTTCGCGTGGTTTGTCCCAATAAAGTTCTACACCATTACCATCAGGGTCGTCTAAATATAGCGCTTCCGACACACCATGATCGGATGCTCCTGTAAGCGGATAATTTGCTTCTATCAATCTGTGAAGTATGTTTGCCAAATCTTTTCTTGTAGGATACAAAATGGCGGTGTGAAATAGACCAACACCATTGCGTGAAGCGCGTGGAGCATTTTTGCTAAACCACGTGTTAAGTCCAATGTGATGATGATACCCTCCTGCCGAAATAAATGCAGCATCTTTACCATACTTAGTGATTAATTCGAAGCCCAATAATCCACAATAAAAATCTAACGCACGTTGAATATCAGAAACCTTAAGATGCACATGTCCTATGCGTGTATCTTTTGGTATAACATATTTTTGGGTTGTTGACATGACAATGGTGCAATTTGTTTACTCAAATCCGCACAGTGTTTTCTTGCCTCTGTTTATGGCTTCGCTTTTGCTTACTTGTAGCACTTCGGCTTTGCAAGCATCAATTCCTCTACAATTTTTGTTGTAGTGATATTTTGTTGAGCCCGTACTATTACAGATGTAAACATTATCGCTACTGCTTGTATCTACTGCTTTCTGATAAGCATTTAACTTAGGAAAAGACGTAGAATCTATCTTTAAGCTATCCGTATTTACAATAGGTAATTCCGCTTGGGAAAAACCATTAACAGAATAACTGAAAATAAGTAGTGATAAAATGTATGGGTGTTTCATGTTTTAAAAAAGGTATAGGCAAAGTTACCTTTTTTATTTCATTTTATTCACACTGACATCTTCCTACCACAACAGATGTTGCTGTATAAGAGTAAGATTTGTCTTGATTGATGGAATAAGTTGTGGTGGTTTCAATTCCTTGCTCAAAAAATTTGCAAGCTTTTCCTTCACAGTTTCCTGCACATGAATTTTGCGCATCCATCCTAGCCTCTTTTTGCGCATCTTTTACCGCTTCGGAGCGAGAAAAATTAGGCGTTGACGTAGCTGTAGCTTTTACAGAATTATCGGCAGCAGGATGGCAATCTGTTGATAAAGGAGATTCGTTATCTTCCTGAGAAATTTCAGCAGACGCTGTGTTGTCTAGTTTAACCTCTTGGGTACAGGAAGAAAAAATGAATGAAATAAGTAGGGTGAAAAATAATAATCTTGATACTTTCATAGCTGTTTGTTTTTTATAACTTAAATTATTCATAAATAATATTTTAAGTCGGTTGTATACCAAATCTATAACAAATGAACTTATAAAGCAAATTTTTATGGATTAATTTTCTGTTTTACAAAAGATAGTTGATTTAAGAAAAGATAACGTGCATTATTTGTTCGTAGAAAAATATATGGTTACTTTCGCTGACTATGGAAATTGTTATAATCTCTTTGGCGGCATTTGTGGTTGCCATTCTTACATTTTTTTCGGGCTTTGGTTTGGGCACCATTCTCACACCTGTATTTATGATTTTTTTCCCTGTTGATTTAGCCATTGCTTTAACGGGTATTGTACACTTTTTCAACAACATTTTTAAACTCATTTTAGTTGGACGAAATGCCAGTAAAGAGGTGTTGATTCGTTTTGGCGTTCCGGCAGTGATTGCTGCATTTATCGGTTCGTGGTTGTTGCTAAACATTACCGACTTACAACCTCTGTTTAGCTACACATTTCAAGACAAATTATTTGAAGTTTCACCTGTAAAATTTATTGTATCTATTTTGCTTATTCTATTTGCAAGTATGGATTTAATTCCGTTTTTCAAAAACTTACAGTTTGATAAAAGCAAATTGCCCATTGGCGGGGCAATGAGTGGTTTTTTTGGAGGACTTTCAGGTAATCAAGGTGCTTTGAGAAGTGCGTTTTTAATTCGTGCGGGCTTGAGTAAAGAAGTATTTATCGGCACCACGGTTGTGGTTTCTACATTTGTAGACATGACGCGCTTAGGCGTTTATGCCACACGTTTCGCCAGCACAGATTTAAGCGACAACATTCCGCTTGTTTTGAGTGCTACTTTAGCTGGAATTCTAGGGTCATTTATCGGCAATAAATTGCTTAAAAAAGTGACGCTGGATTTTCTTCAAACATTGGTTGCCATCATGCTCATCGTTTTATCTATTGGTTTAGCATTTGGTTTGATTTAGTGAATTATTGTTTATGTTTGTAGGTATCAAACACATGACACCTTCATATAATTTCTTAAACCATTTCTTTTCTGATATTAGAAAACAGTATTTTGCTATTATCGTTTTAACTTTAATTGTTTATTCAAATACCTTCAATCATCGGTTTGCGTTGGATGATGAAATAGTTATTATTCAGAATGAATATGTTAAGAATGGTATAGGAGGAGTTGGAAACATCCTGTCGGGGGCCTCTTATGAAAGTCATTTTTTAGAGCAAGGTATTGATTCAAAAATTGATGGCGCGAGATACCGTCCGCTTTCGATTGTTTCTTTTGCCATAGAGCATGAGTTATTTGGAGAAAATTGGTCAATAAAGCACTTTAACAATGTTTTAATTTTCATTATTTCTATTTGTGTTTTATTAACTCTGTTACATTCCTTTTTGCTAAAAGACAATTCTGCCGTTGCTTTTATTGCTGTTATACTGTTTGTAGCTCACCCTATACATTCCGAAGTTGTGGCAAATGTTAAGAGTCGTGATGAAATATTTTCTCTTCTTTTTATTTGTCTGACTATTATTCATTTTTTTAAGTGGCAAGAGGGACACAAAAGGAGTTTTTATATTTCTTTGGTTTTCTTTTTTCTTTCGCTTTTATCTAAAGAATATGCCGTTTTTCTGATGGTGTTGCTGCCCTGTGTTAGTTGGATATACCATTCGAAAAAACTTAGCGAAGCGTTCTATATTTCTATTCCTTATGCAATAGTGTTTGGTCTGTTCTTTTTTATCAGTATAAATGCCGTGGGCATTCCTACTATTGACGAAAATTCTCCCCTGAATAACCCATACATCTATGCTTCTACACTAGAAAAATGGGCTACAAAATTTTATGTTTTGTTTAAGTATGTTACCTTGCTTATCTATCCCCATCCACTTACTTCTGATTACTCATTCTATCAAATTTCCTACAAGAATTTTACCGATATTGTTGTGCTTGTTTCGTTGGTTATTTATTTAGGATTGGCTTCACTAACCATCTATTATTTTTTGAAAAAGAAAAAATTGGCAATTTATTTACTTCTATACTTGCTTCCGTTGTTAATGATTTCCAATCTAATTATTGAAACAGGAGTAACTATGGGCGAAAGGCTTATCTATCATTCCTCTTTGGGATTTTGCATTTTACTAAGTGTGTTTTTGGTAAAATATGTTAAAAACAAATCTGCTTTGATGGTGGTAACAACTGTCTTGATTTGCTTATTTTCACTGAAAACATTTTCTCGAAATAAGGACTGGAAAAATAATACCACCTTATTTTTAGCAGACGTCAAACATTCTCCTAATAGCGTAATGGTAAATGGCAATGTTGCAAGAGCTTTTATAGACTCTGCGGCAACGTATGCCGATTTCAACAGCCCCTATAAAAAACCTCTTCTCGATTCGGCTATCCGATATCTGAACAAATCCATCTCCATTTATCCCAACTACGCGAAGGGTTATTACAATCTTGTTGTAGCATATTATCACCTAAAAGATCCCGAAAATATGGAAAAAAGCCTCAACGAATTAACGCGTATAAGTTCTACCTATTCGGGAATAAACGAATTAAAAACATCTTTACACGCTGCCTACTATTTTAGAGCTATGGGGTTCGGGTCTCAGGGAAATTTATACGATGCAGAGCGTTTTCTTAGAAAGGCACTTTTTTATAACCCAAACAATACAGATTACTTATATCGCTTAGGAATTTCTTTAGCAATGCAGAATAAAAAAAACGAAGCTGTTGATGTTTGGAGAAAAATTTTGGAGCTAAACCCGAATCACCAACAGGCTCAACAAGCTATAAATAATGCTCTTTTACAAATAGAACAATAATCGCTATGTTTGCCTTATGGAGATAAGTTTTCATGGAGCGGCACAAACCGTAACGGGTAGTAAACATTTAGTTAAGTTAGAAGACGGCACTTCTTTTCTATTGGATTGTGGCATGTTTCAAGGTCACGGAAAAGATACGTTTGGATTGAACAGCCATTTTGGATTTGACCCACGCTCTGTAAATTTTCTCATTCTTTCTCATGCGCATATTGATCACAGCGGACTAATTCCTCGCCTTTGCAAAGAAGGCTTTGAAGGAAAAATTTATTGCACGCCTGCCACATTAGATTTATGCGAAGTGATGTTGGCAGATAGTGCCCACATTCAAGAAGCGGATGCAAAATTCATCAACAAGAAAAGGCAAAAGCAAGATTTAGACGCTATAAAGCCTCTTTACGAAATGGAAGACGTTCAAAAATGTCTTGAACAGTTTGTTGCCATTCCTTACAATGAAGAACACAAGATAAATAATTTTGTGCGCGTAACATTTACCGACAACGGACACATTTTAGGCAGTGCCTGTGTTAACCTAAGAATTACAGAGGGTAGCGAGACTAAACGTTTATGCTTTACGGGAGATATCGGACGCTATAATATGTCGCTGCTAAAAGATCCTGCCCCTTTCCCTCAACCCGATGTGTTAATGTTAGAATCAACCTACGGAAATCGTTTGCACGAAGAAATTGAAAATGCCGAAAGTGAAATTTTAGATGCCGTTTTAGATACCTGTTTAGAAAAAAAAGGGCGATTAATCATTCCTGCATTTAGCTTAGGTCGAACGCAAGAAATTATCTACGCTCTAAACAAATTAGATTTTCGTTTAAAACTTCCCGACATAAAAATTTATGTAGATAGTCCTTTAGCTATTTCTGCTACAAACATTACGCGAAAATATGTGCATTGTCTCAACGAAAAGGTAAAAGCATTTATGGAAGTACGTCCCGACCCTTTTGGTTTTGATGATGTTATTTATGTAAATACTAAAGAAGAATCGCAAAAATTGAACGATGTAAAAGAACCGTGCATTATTGTTTCAGCATCAGGCATGGCAGATGCAGGGCGCGTAAAACATCATATCATGCACGCTATTGAAGATAAAAAAAACAGTATTTTGATTGTTGGCTATGCCGAGCCAAATTCGTTAGCTGGAAGATTAAGAAATGGCGCTGAGGAGGTGCGTATTTTTGGCGACATGTACAAAGTAGAGGCCGATGTGAAAATTATAGATGCATTTAGTGCTCATGGTGATTATAACGAAATGATACAGTATATCAAAAATGTTGATTTATCGAAAATAAAAAAAACATTTTTAGTACACGGAGAGCTTGATGTACAAGAAGACTTTAAAACCAAACTTAACGGTGAAGGGTTGAAAAACATCTTCATTCCGTCTATTCACAGTTCGTATTTTGCCTAAGCAAGTTCACTAAAACGCATTGTCTTTGTATTTCTTCTAAGGAAAATTTTTGTTAAATCTCTTGCGCAATTTTTTTTTCATAACTTTACTGAAAACTAACACCATAAGCCATTATGAAACACTTCTTCCTTTCATTATTCATTATTCATTGCTCATTACCCATTGCTTTTGCCCAAAACCTTGTGCCTAACCCAAGTTTTGAGGAGCGTACAGGATGTCCTGATTGGCTTGATGAAGTTTATAAAGCAGATGGATGGAATGGCTATTACTCTCCTGACTACTTGCATAAATGCTCTACAAATCCAGATGTATCTGTTCCCAATAATTATTTTGGTTATCAACCTCCCTATAACCCCAATGATAGTGCTTATTGTGCTTTGGCAACTTATTATATAGATGATTTTGTTGGAGGATGTTATGACGAACCAGATGGTAGAGAATTGCTATATACAACATTAAATAACCCCCTTTCTATTGGAATAACCTACTATATATCATTTAAAGTGTCTGCCGCTTTCCCTGGAGTTTGGGATGATATGAGATGCTTTACAGATAAAATTGGTGTAAGATTTTCAATGAACAGTACCGCTCCTCTTATTGATAATTTTGCTCATGTTTACTCGAATAGCATAATTAGTGATACTGTAAATTGGGTAACGGTGTCGGGTTCGTTTGTAGCAGATGTTGCTTATGAATATATCTTTATTTGGTAACTTCTTTGACTGTGATAACCTTAATGTTTCTTGTCTAAGTACCACTTGGGACTACTCTTTTGGATATATCTATGTGGATGAAATATGCGTATCGTCTGATAGTGGTACTTGCGAACTTGCAAATTCAACTGAAGAACAAAACCCTTTAATCAATATATCAACTTACCCTAATCCTGCAAAAAACAAACTAAATATTGTTACTCCTTTCAATAGTAAAAATAGTACAATAAAAATATACAATTCGATAGGGATGTTGGTAATTGATGAAAAAATTACTAGTAACACCATTAATGTTGGTGAATTATCTGATGGTATGTATATTTTGAAACTATACCACAACAACGAAATATACTCAAGTAAATTCTTAATATCAAAATAATATACTAACCCTTAAAAATTAAACAAAATGAAAAATCAAATCAAAAAAACAGTTACAGTTTTTGGTACAGCAGCGCTTCTTTTATCAGTCAGCGTTTCTCATGCGCAAAAATGGAGAATAGATGGGAATAACAGTATTTTTCCCACAATATTTGCAGATAGAATTAATGCCAACAGTTTTGTCGGCTCAACAAGTACCACAGTGCCTTTTAACCTCAAAACCACCCAAGCGCAGCCCGTGGTGTTTTTTACTACCAACCTCGAGCGTATGCGCATCTCTCCCGATGGGCTTGTTGGTATAAACATTGCTACGCCTGAAGCCACACTTGACGTAAACGGAACTATAAAAATAACCGCCCTTGCCTGCGATAATTGCCTTGTAACCACCGA
>JBKHVV010000075.1:0-9212 GCA_046569885.1 Bacteroidia bacterium | reverse complement strand
ATACACCATCGCCACCATCTACTATTTTAATAGCATTTTTTAGTAAATCATCAG
The DNA here is from genome assembly GCA_046569885.1 of Bacteroidia bacterium. GTDB lineage: Bacteria > Bacteroidota > Bacteroidia > Flavobacteriales_D > Parvicellaceae > JBKHVV01. The sequence goes on along the minus strand of JBKHVV010000075.1, from coordinate 9,158 downwards.
GCTTAGCAATAGAATTATCTTCAGAAAGTAATCCTACTCCGTTGCCATATATATTTAGCCAATTGGAATTTAAATTAGAAACATCAACGCCTATTTTTTTTAAAAATTCGTAAGTTATTTTGTAAACACCATCATTAAGAATTGCCATTTTATACCAATCGCCACTTCTCAATACAGAATTTAATGTTGTTGTTGTTGATTTTTTAGCCAAAGAGGGTTTGTTTTGAGTTGTTTTGATTTCTACATCAAACGCTTTTAAATAGTAAACATTAGTTCCATCAACTTTAAGTGGAACAAAAGCAAACAACACCTGCTTTGTTTTTCGGACATCAACTTCTTTACTTCTTATAGAAAAATTTTCAGGAATAGCATTTACAACTTCAGAACTTACCTTTTCTTGAATTTTTTCCCAAACATGATTTTTTATTTCAACACTTTCTAAAGTAGATGAATTTGGAATTTGAATACTTTTTGACCAATAAGGCAAAAAATTCTCACTGTTTACAGAACTATTACTTGTCAATGGCACAAAAAGAGACTTTCCATCAATAGTTCTATAAGATTGAACTTTATAATTGATAGAAAAATGATTTGAAATAATTTCCTGAGCATAGGAATAATTCCAAAACACACTAAAAATTAATATTTTAACTAAAAAATGGCGCATGAAAAGGGGCTAAAACCCAATGTAATAACAACATTATTTGCCTTTTATTGCATAAAAATGTTGGTCGCAAATGTAACCTTTATTAACTTTTTTCGTTAACACTTCGTGGAAATAAGTGAAAAAGTCATTTTTTTTTGTTTTTTTTGTAACCAAATTGAAACCTCGTAGTTATTAGGTAGCATTTTAATGTAAAAAATTTATGTTCAAGAAATTTGTAAAACTTTCGTTTGTTGGTGCAGCCGCTTTAGCGTTTGTTGCGTGTAATCAACAATTTTCAGAAAAAACAAGCTGGGTATTTAACGACCCAATGTGGGGTGGCTTCGAAGAAGTACCTTACATGGAGCAAGAAACAGGTCCTGGACTTATCCTTATAGAAGGTGGTCGCTTTACCATGGGACGTGTAGAGCAAAACGTAATGTACAGCTGGGACAATACCCCACGCACAGTAACCGTTTCATCCTTCTATATGGACGAAACAGAGGTTTCTAACTTCAACTGGTTAGAATATCTGTACTGGATTAACAGAACTTATACCGATTTCCCTCAGATGTATAAGAAAAATCTACCAGATACTTTGGTGTGGAGAGAAAAAATGGGCTTCATGGAGCCTTACACAGAATACTATTTAAGACATCCTGCCTACAGAGATTACCCTGTAGTAGGTGTTAACTGGCTTCAAGCGAATGATTATTGCGCTTGGAGAACAGACCGCGTAAACGAATTCGTTCTAATGCGTGAGGGTGTTTTAGTATTAAACCCTGAACAACAAAATGAGCCATTTACAACCGATGCTTATTTAGCTGGTCAATATGAATTAGGCCTAAACCCTGCTGGTCAATTGGGTGATTTAGATCCTTCAAAAGCAAATTTCGATTCTAAAGGAAACTTAAAAGCGAAAAGCTTAGCAACGCGTATTGTTAGAATGGAAGATGGTGTGCTTTTACCGCGCTACCGCCTCCCAACCGAAGCTGAGTGGGAATTTGCCTCTTTTGGTTTAGTGGGCAATACTTATGACGAAAATATTGTAGAGAAACGCTTATACCCTTGGAATGGTCATTGGGTGAGATATCCTGAAGATAAATATCAAGGACAAATTATGGCAAACTTTGTAAGAGATAAAGGAGACATGATGGGTGTTGCTGGTAATTTGAATGACAATGCTGACGTTACGTGTCCTGTTTACGCCTATTGGCCAAATGACTATGGCTTATACAATATGGCAGGTAACGTATCAGAATGGGTGTTGGATGTATATCGTCCTGTATCTAACGAAGACTACGATGAATTTAGAGCTTTCAGAGGTAACGTTTTCCAAACTAAAGTACTTAACAGCGGTGGACAAATAGACGAAAAATTGGATGAAGTTATGTACGATATTGATGGAATTAAAGCCTACTTAACAGAATTTGAAGCGAAGAGAGGAGGCAGAGTTGACTCTTTAGAAACCCTACTTCTTCAACAAATAAACTCAATGGTTGACCAAGCCTTAGAATTACAAGCTAAAAAGCAACACGTTGAAGCTTCACGTAGAGTTCGCGAAATTTTCGACAACGTATTTGATGATTTTGATGCTCAAGTTCAATCAGACCCTAACATGGCTGAATATAGAATTGAAATTTCGCCTATGTTGAGAAAAGGCATGAGCGAATATGTTATCAACAACCCAGGTAACTTAAAGTGGAGAGATGTTTATCAAGAAGAAAACTTAAAAAGACGTAATTATAAAATTGCCGATAATATTGACTTCTTAGACGGAGACGTAAAATCATCTGTAAAATATAGCGATCCTACATTGGTTACCAAAGAAAATGAAGATATTGTAATGTATGGAAGCAAGCCTGATCCTGATTTGAGACAAACCGCTCCTACTTCTTTAATCAGCGACAAGAGCCGTGTGTACAAAGGTGGTTCTTGGAGAGATAGAGCGTATTGGTTATCGCCAGGCACAAGAAGATTCTTAGACGAAGATCTTTCTACTGCCACCATTGGTTTTAGATGTGCTATGACTAGAGTTGGAAGCCCTGTTGGTTTAATTCCTAACAAAAGAGGAAAACCAAAAAAGGTTAAATAACAAAACTTGTTAAATACTATTCCAAAAACCCTTCGCAAAGTTGCGAAGGGTTTTTTATTTTTGCTTCATTATGACTATTGAATCCATTTACTCCAAATATCTTGGGTGCTCGGAAATTTGTACCGACACACGACAAATCTCGAAAGATTGTTTGTTTTTTGCATTAAAAGGTGAAAACTTCAACGGAAATAAATTTGCCGATGATGCTTTAAGTAAAGGAGCAAAATATGTTATAGTTGATGAAAAAGAATTTGCCACTACCCCATTTCATCTATTGGTTGATGATGTTTTAACTTATCTCCAAGAATTGGCTAAACATCACCGCCAACAATTGTCCATTCCAATTATTGGCTTAACAGGTTCAAACGGAAAAACCACTACGAAAGAACTTATACATTCTGTTTTAAAAGAAAAATTTAAGGTTTTTGCCACAAAAGGAAATTTGAATAACCATATCGGTGTGCCTATTTCTATTCTATCCATAAAAAAAGAACATGAAATGGCCATCATCGAAATGGGTGCTAACCATCAAAAAGAAATTGAATTTTTATGCTCCATTTCTCAACCCGATTTTGGCGTAATTACTAACATTGGGAAAGCACATCTCGAAGGTTTTGGTGGTGAAGAAGGTGTAAAAAAAGGCAAAAAAGAATTGTACGATTACATCAAAAAAAATCACAAACACATTTTCATAAATAAATCGGATGAGGCTTTAAATTCCATTTCCGATGGTATTCATCAAATTGGCTACGGAAAAGGAACTCAGATAAATGGAGAAGTAATAGAAGGTGAAGAATTTTTGACGTTTGATTTAACTGTTCATCATCATTCTAAAAGAGTGAAAACACATTTGATTGGGAATTACAATTTGCCTAATGCCCTTTGTGCCGCAGCCATTGGCTATGAATTTGGTTTAAGTTTTGAGCAAATTTGTAATGGATTGGAAAATTATCAACCCGATAACAATCGCTCAGAGTTACGAAAAACGGAAAACAACACGCTTATTTTGGATGCTTACAATGCCAATCCATCCAGCATGAAAGCCGCTTTAGATAATTTTTCAAAACATACAGAAGATAAACTAGCCATACTTGGTGATATGTTCGAATTGGGTGAAAGCTCGCAAGTAGAACATCAAGAAATTTCTGATTACGCAGAAAAATTAGGTGTAAAATGTATTTTCGTTGGAAAATATTTTTCAGAAACCAATACCTATTCTGATACATTTGAAAACACTCAAGAATTGGTAGAATATCTCGAAGAAAATCCCATAAAAAATACACTCGTTTTAATAAAAGGTTCACGTGGCATGAAGCTCGAACAACTAATTCCACTACTATAAATTTTGAATTTTATTCTTTACTACATATTTCTCTTACCTCTATCCTACTTGCCCTTTGGTGTGTTATATGTAATTTCTGATGCCTTGAATTTTATTCTGTTTAATGTCATCGGTTACAGAAAAAAAGTGATTGAACAAAACATCAACAATTCATTTCCTGAGTTATCAGAAAAAGAAAAAAAAGATATCGCTAAAAAATTTCAATCGCATTTTTGTGATTTGTTAGTCGAAAGCATCAAAACTTTTAGCATTTCTGAAAAAGATGCGTTTAACCGCTTGCATTGCAAAAATCCTGAAGTGGTCAATCATTTTTTTGAACAAGGAAGACACGTAGTGATGGTTGGCGGACATTACAATAATTGGGAACTATACGCTGTGGCATTAAAAAATCATTTAAAGCATCAACCCTTTGCCATTTACAAATCTCTTTCAAATAACTTTTTTGATGAAAAAATGCGTGAAACACGCAGCAAACATGGATTGAACTTGATTTCGATGAAACTCACCAAAAAATATTTTGAAGAAATTGAAGATGTTCCGCGTGGTATTATTTTTGTTTCAGACCAATCGCCATCAAACCCAAAAAAGGCTTATTGGACAACGTTTTTAAACCAAGAAACAGGTGTGCAATTTGGCGTGGAAAAATATGCCAAAGAGTTTAATTGGCCCGTTATTTATGGTGAATTGAGAAAAATAAAACGTGGATTTTACGAAGTAGAATACTATGTAGTTTGTGAAAATCCAAACGAATTCGCTTACGGGAAAATTACCGAATTACACACACAACTTTTGGAACAAACCATCAAAAAAGCACCACAATATTGGCTTTGGACACACAAACGATGGAAACATAAACGCCCTGAAAATGTCTGAGCACTACTCTACCATACCATTAGCAGAACGTATGCGTCCTCAATCAATCAACGATTACATTGGGCAAGAACATATTGTTGGGAAAAATGCGCCTTTGCGCAAAGCGATTGAAAGTGGTTCGTTACCGTCTATTATTTTGTGGGGACCACCCGGTGTTGGAAAAACCACGTTGGCTTCTATCATTTCGAAAGAATTGAAGCGTGCGTTTTATACCTTGAGTGCGATAAATTCCGGTGTAAAAGACATTCGAGAAATTATTGAAAAAGTGCAAAACCAAGGATTATTCGGCAGCAACAACGCTATTTTATTTATTGATGAAATTCATCGTTTCAGTAAATCTCAACAAGATTCATTGTTGAATGCGGTCGAAAAAGGCATCATCACGTTAGTTGGTGCAACCACTGAAAATCCTTCGTTTGAAGTTATTTCGGCTTTGCTTTCTCGTTGTCAGGTTTATGTTTTAAAACCTCTGGAAAAGCAACACTTGGAAGAACTTTTAAAATCTGCCATTGCGAACGATACTTTTCTAAAAAAGAAAAAAATTAGTTTGAAAGAAACCAATGCATTGCTACAAATTTCGGGTGGTGATGCACGTAAATTACTTAACGGATTGGAAATTGTGGTGAATGCTTCAACAACCGATTCTATTGAACTAACCAACGAAAACGTAAAGCAAATTTTGCAAGAAAACATTGCGCTTTACGACAAAAGTGGCGACCAACATTACGATATTGCTTCTGCACTAATAAAATCCATTCGTGGCAGCGACCCAAACGCTGCGGTATATTGGTTGGCACGGATGATTGAAGGTGGTGAAGACCCAAAATTTATTGCGCGTAGGTTACTCATTTCTGCTTCAGAAGATATTGGCAATGCGAATCCTACTGCGTTGGTCATTGCAAATAATTGCTTTCAAGCAGTGAGTATAATTGGTTATCCAGAATGTAGAATTATTCTTTCGCAAACCGCTATTTATTTAGCTACTTCTCCAAAAAGCAACGCGTCTTACGTTGCTATAAACGATGCGATGCAAAGAGTAAAAGAAACAGGAAATCTACCTGTTCCACTACATATTCGCAACGCGCCAACAAACTTGATGAAGGAATTGGGTTATGGCAAAGAATATCAATACAGCCATAGTTTTGAAGACAATTTTTCTGAACAAGAATATCTACCTGAAAAAATAAGTGGCACTGCATTTTACAACCCAGGAAATAACCAAAAAGAAAATGCTATTCGGGAATTTTTAAAGAAATTGTGGAAAGGAAAGTATAGATATTAAAAAATCCGCAAAATTTAATTCGCGGATTTTCCATTGTAAAATTTCTACGATTTTTACTTCGTAACGTTTGCCTTAATTTTTAATAACGTCTGGCGTGGTTCTGTGTTAGCCGTAACGGTAACCGTTTTTTGTTGTGGCCCTTCTTGCTGACCAGGTTTGTATTCTACTTCTATAACACCTTTTTGACCAGGCATAATGGGTTCTTTAGGGTAGTTTGGTACAGTACAACCACAAGAACCGGTCGCGTTTTCGATTACCAATGGTTCTACACCTGTGTTGGTAAATTCAAACACATGCTTATTGGTTGTTTCTTGTTTAATGTCTCCAAAATCGTGCAATTCTTGTGCAAATGCTAACGAAGTTGTAGGACGTGTTGGGTCTGCTGGCACATCTTGCGGTACATTTGTCGGAGGTGTTGGCGTAAGACCTGTAGTGTTTGTAGCTGGAGCCGATACGCTTGAAGCAGAGCTACTAGACGTCAACAATACCGTATTGTAGCCAGATATAGCAATGGCTGCGATTATTAGAATTGTGTTTAATTTTTGAGTTTCCATAATTTTTAAAATGTTTTTAGTGATGCAAATTTATAATTAATTTTTAGACAAATCAATTGAATTGTACTCATCTTTTTCTAAAAACTCTACAGCACGTATCAATGTTTCGTTTAGCGGGGTAATTATTTCGTAAAATTTAGCCGAATCGAACAAGTTTTGAGCAATAAGTGCTTTTAAACGCACTTCTATTACTTGTTGTGCTGTTTTAAAACCTTCTTCATCAAAAGGAACATCTTTTTTTGCAGCATCATCGCATAGTTGTTTGGCTACGGGTGTTACGTCAAACTTATCTTTAAAATCAGCAAATGTTGGGTAATTCGTTTTCAGCATTTCTCTATTATCGTTCACGTATTCCAAAGAAAATTCATTCATCACACCTTTACGAATTAACTCGTTAGAGTAAGCGGATGACATAGTTGTATCTATGGGTACAAACACATCGGGAATGATGCCTCCACCGCCATACACTAAGCGCTTTTTCATCAAGGTTTCGTACTTTAAAGAATCCGCAATTTTTATGCTATCTATGTGGAAGGCTTCGCCTGTTTCGTAACGCGCGTATTTTTCTTTTCTATATTCTTCAGAGCCGTTGTCGTAAGATTTTTGGATGCTGCGTCCTGTTGGTGTGTAGTAGCGCGAAGTGGTTAAGCGAATCCAACTGCCATCGGTTAAGCGTAGTTGATTTTGCACCAATCCTTTTCCAAATGAGCGTCTTCCCATGATTACGCCTCTATCCCAATCTTGCACTGCACCCGAAAATATTTCGGAAGCCGAAGCAGAACTTTCGTCAATAAGCACCACTAACCTACCCTTTTCAAACAAACCTTTGTTACCTGCGTTGTATTCTTTTTTTGGAGAGCTTTTTCCTTCGGTGTAAACAATTAGTTTTTCTCCAGAAAGTACTTCGTCCGAAAGTTCGATAGCAGTGGTTAAATAACCACCACCGTTGCCTTGAAGGTCAACAATTAAATCTTTCATACCTTGTTCTTGAAGGTCTCGAAGGGCAGTTTTAAATTCATCTACAGTAGTACGCGAAAAGTTATTGATTTTTACATAACCAATTTTGGGAGCAACCATGTAAGCTGCATCAACACTATGAATGGGAATGTCTGCACGGGTAATGGTAAAATCTAACTGCTCACTTTTTCGTTGAATTTTTACATTCACTTTAGTGCCTTTATCTCCAAGCAAGCGCTCACGAACACCAGCATTTTTAATACTTACACCTGCCACGTTTTCATCGTTTATGTTGATGATTTTATCACCAGCTAGCAAACCAACTTTTTCGGAAGGTCCGCCAGGAATGGTTTCTACCACTAAAATGGTGTCTTTATGAATTTGAAAACGAATGCCAACGCCCGAAAAACTTCCTTGTAGTGGTGCGTTCATATCGTCATACTCCTCTTTAGAAATATACACCGAATGTGGGTCTAACTCTTCGAGCATGTTGATGATGGCTTTTTCTACAAACTCATGCATGTTTACAGAATCTACGTACATTTTGTCCACGTAATCTATAAGTCGTCCCATTTTTTGAATTTCTTCCACAGCTTGCGCATACGATTTTGTAAAAACCGAAAAGGTTAGGAAGGAAATTAGTAAGAGGGTTATTTTTTTTATGGTTGTCATCATCAATAATTTTATAATTTGAAGGTAAGCATAAATTGTTCCACAAAATAAATTATTAGTGTTTTTTATAAATTTTTAACAGATAGTTCAATGAATTATTTTAGCTTTGTAAACAGCTACAAAACTTGATTTATCTACAATTTAAACCATATCAACATAAATAATGATTGAATTTTTAAAACATCTATTAGAAGAATTTGAGGCACCTTTAAAGAATCCTGTCTTAATTTTTTCGTTGATTTTATTCATCATTCTTCTATCTCCTATTATTTTAAAGAGACTAAACATTCCTGGAATTATTGGGTTAATTATTTCTGGCGTACTGATTGGTCCTTTTGGGTTGAATATCCTTGAAAAAGATTCTGCTGTTGATTTATTCTCTACCATTGGTTTACTCTATATTATGTTTATTGCGGGTCTTGAGCTGGACATGAATGAGTTTAAAGCCAATAAAAATAAAAGTTTACTATTTGGTTTGTTTACTTTTTTGATTCCAATAAGCATTGGTTTTCCTGTATGTTATTACTTTTTAGGATATGATTTTAATGCTAGTTTTCTTACAGCAAGTATGTTTGCTACGCATACATTAGTAGCGTATCCTATCGTAAGTAAATTAGGTGTGTCCAAAAATCAAGCTGTTGCTATAACTGTTGGTGGAACCATATTAACCGACACCGCTGTACTTTTAATTCTTGCTGTAGTTATGGGCAATAGCGAGGGCAATCTTAATCAAGAATTTT
>JBKHVV010000074.1:0-9396 GCA_046569885.1 Bacteroidia bacterium | reverse complement strand
GCTAAGAGCAGTGCCTGGTGTAAACATGGTGGAAGAAGATGGTTATGGGCTTCGTGCAAATATTGGTTTACGCGGAACAGGTGTAGAGCGAAACTCAAAAATTACCGTTATGGAAGATGGTATTTTAATGGCGCCAGCGCCTTATGCTGAGCCGGCAGCGTATTATTTTCCAACGATTGGTCGTATGCAGGGGGTTGAGATAATGAAGGGCAGCAGCCAAATAAAATATGGTCCTTACACAATAGGTGGAGCCATCAACCTTATTTCAACGCAAATACCAGATTATTTATCGGGAAGAGTTAGTTTGTGGGGAGGAAGTTATGGCGGAAGAAACGTACATGCATTTGTTGGCGATGCTCATAAAAATGTGGGTTATTTAGTAGAGACCTTTCAATATGGCGCAGACGGATTTAAACAAATTGATGGAGGAGGCAATACTGGCTTTGATAAAAAAGATTACTTAGCCAAGTTGCGTTTCAATACTAATCCCGATGCTAAAATTTACCAATCGCTTACCATTAAGGCAGGTCAAGCCAACGAAACATCAAACGAAACGTATTTGGGTTTAACTCAAAACGATTTTAATACTACTCCCTACAGAAGATATGCTGCTTCACAAAAAGATGTGATGCGTACTGAACAAAAACAATTTTCTGCAACACACGTGGTTAGATTTAGCAAAAACATAGCGCTTACGTCTTCTGCCTATCGCGCAGATTTTTCACGAAATTGGTATAAATTAGACAAAGTAAAAGACAGCTCAGGAACTAAAACGTCTATTTCTGATTTACTTGAGTCTCCTGAAGATTATGGAGATGGCTACAGCATTCTTACAGGAAATACAAGTATACACAGTGATGCTCTATCGGTAAAAGCAAATAACAGAAGCTACTATTTACAAGGCGTTCAAACAACATTGAATGTAACATTTGAAACTGGGAAAATGTCTCACGCCATTGATTTTGGCGCACGCTACCATCAAGACCAATCAAGTAGAATACAATGGGAAGACGCATACTCAATGAAAAATGGTGTAATGTTGTTAAGCAAGGCAGGCACTCCCGGATCTGAAAGCAATAGAATTGTTTCGGCATACGCTTTAGCAGGATTTTTACAGTATAAATTAAAATACGATAGGTTTACGTTAACACCCGGGGTTCGTCATGAAAATATTTCTATTGTTCAAAAAGACTATGGTAAAAAAGATTCAGAAAGATTAGGAAATGGCGATTACAAAGAATCAGAAAATGCGGTATCAATATTATTACCAGGCGTAGGATTGGACTATCAATTTAACGAACATTTTAACACATTTTTAGGCGTTCATAAAGGATTTACACCTCCTGGCGCAAAAACCGAAACTTTCCCCGAAGAAAGTGTAAACTACGAATTGGGTTCAAGATATGTGAAAAACGCAACGACTATACAAGCCGTAATATTTTATAACGACTACAAAAACCTGTTAGGATCTGACTTAGCGGCTTCAGGAGGAATGGGAACAGGAGATTTATTCAACGCTGGACAAGTAGAAACAAAGGGCTTAGAATTGATGGCTACCTATGATGTTTTGAGTAGTAAAAATGAAAGCAGGTATCACTTACCGATTACGTTATCTTATACCTATACGGACGCAATATTCAAAAACTCATTTGTAAGCACCTTTGAAGAATGGGGAACAGTAACTAGCGGAGATCATTTTCCTTACATGTCTAATCATCAGTTGGCATTAATAGCAGCTGTTGAACATAATAAATTTAACGTAAATGTTAGCAGCAGATACAATAGCGAAATGCGCATAACACCAAGCCAAGGTGCAGTGCCTGCAGAAAATTTAATTCCAGCCTACATGATTATTGATGCAAGCGCAACGTACAATTTATCTAGACAAATAGGACTTTTTGCAAGTGTTACCAACATCACCAACGAAGCATATTTAGTGGCTAGAAGACCTGCCGGATTAAGACCTGGAATGCCCCGAGCATTTAATATTGGATTAAGGGCAAATTTTTAACGAGAAAATACTATTTCTTGTTTCTTGAAAAATCCTTTCGCCATGCGGTGAGGGGATTTTTTTTTCATAGGTTGCCACACTTTTCTTTTCAACTATAACCATCTATTATAGGAGGACACTAAATACCACACTATAAAAAATTCCGTAACTTAGTTGCGGACTTTTTTATGCGCGTTAGTTTAGCTATCATACTTCTTTTTTTATCTGTTTCTACCAATGCGCAGTTGTTTGACTCTATAAAAAATGCCTTTAATTATAAGCCCAAGCCTTTAGTTTCATTAGAAACTAGAAATGCATTTATCACCAATTCATTGGTAAAAGTTAGAGCTATAAAAGCAGGTGTTTCGTTCAACAATACAGTTCGCATAGGCTTATCTTATAATTGGCTAAAAGACGATACAGCATCATCTTTCGACAGCACCAAAAATGTAAAACTCAACTACGTTGCGCCATTTTTTGAATATACTTTTTATAAAGATCAGCGCTTCGCTTTTGCCATTCCTATTAAACTAGGTTTTGGTTCGGCTTTTTATAAAAATGATAAAGATGAAATATCCGACCGACAATTTGTAGCCACTTATGAGCCGGCTATGTTGGCAGAAGTTCGCTTTCTAAGATATTTTGCCGTAGGCGGTGGTGTAGGTTTGAGGCTTATGCTTAAAGATAATCGTTTGTTGCGAGAACAACTCAATTCGCCCATTTACATTTTCGGATTTAAAATTTATTTTGATACGCTAAAGGAGGATTTTATTCGTTAGTCGAAGGTCTTAAAGTCGAAAGTCTATAATGTCTATCATCAACCAATCATCTAATTATCTAATTATCCAATTAGCTAATTAAGCAATTATAAATACCTTTGTTACGTGGACCCCTTAGATTTTAGAGAAGAAAATATAGATAAAGTTGACAAAGAACTCGACAAAGTTCTTCGTCCCAAATCGTTTGATGATTTTGCGGGACAGGATAAAATTGTAGATAATTTAAAAGTGTTTGTGGCAGCCGCTCTAAAACGCGAAGAAGCGCTTGATCATGTGCTTTTACACGGACCACCCGGATTGGGAAAAACCACCCTTGCCAACATTATTGCTAATGAATTGAACGTAGGTTTTAAGGTTACTTCAGGTCCCGTACTCGATAAAGCTGGAGATTTAGCTGGTTTGCTTACCAATCTTGAACGTGGAGATGTGTTGTTCATTGATGAAATTCATCGTTTAAGTCCAGTTATTGAAGAGTACTTGTATTCCGCAATGGAAGATTTTAAAATTGACATTGTTATTGATACAGGACCTAATGCACGTACCGTACAAATTGCTTTAGAACCTTTTACCCTGATAGGCGCAACAACCCGTTCAGGATTACTAACCGCTCCTTTGCGTGCACGTTTTGGCATCAATTCAAGGTTAGAATACTACCAATCGAAAGTGTTGACAGATATTGTAGAACGCTCATCCGATTTATTAAACATCGCCATTGATTACGAAGCTGCATACGAAATTGCAGGACGAAGCCGTGGCACGCCACGCATAGCTAATGCGCTTTTGCGCAGAGTCCGCGATTTTGCGCAAATAAAAGGCGATGGGAAAATAGATGTTAAAATTGCCCACCATGCTTTGGGTGCACTCAATGTAGATGAAAATGGCTTAGATGAAATGGACAATAGAATTTTATCTGCCATCGTAGAGAAATTTAGTGGAGGACCTGTTGGATTAACCACCATTGCCACCGCTATTGGCGAGCAAGCAGGAACCATTGAAGAAGTGTACGAACCCTTTTTAATTCAAGAAGGATATTTGGCGCGCACACCTCGCGGAAGAATTGCCACCGAAAAAACCTTCAAACATCTTGGGCTTGGAAATAAATTTTCATCTCAAAATTCCTTATTTTAATTGCCTCCCTTTGGAGGGAGAATAAAAGAGGGAGGAATTTCCAAATGACACCCACACAAGCAGAAAAGCACACCAAATTAGTAAAGCAAATTGCTAAACATTTGGGCTTTGATTACTGTGGGATTTCAAAATCTGGTTTTTTAGAAGAAGAAGCACCTCGATTAGAAAATTGGCTCAAACGCAACATGCATGGCGAAATGCATTACATGGAAAATCATTTTGATAAGCGCTTAGATACCACTAAATTGGTGGAAGGAAGTCAATCGGTTATTTCTTTATTGCTCAATTATTATCCCGAAAAGCAACTAGAAAATTCTCAGTATAAAATTTCTAAATATGCTTATGGCGAAGATTATCACACGGTGATAAAAGACAAACTGAAAGAATTTCTACATGAAATAAATGAGCAAATAGGTGAGGTGCATGGTAGAGCTTTTGTAGATTCTGCACCTGTGTTAGATAAAGCATGGGCAAAAAAAAGTGGCTTAGGTTGGATGGGCAAGCACACCAATCTCATCAACCGTACTATGGGTTCGTTTTTTTTTATTGCCGAGTTGATTGTAGATTTAGAATTAGAAGAAGACAAACCAATAAAAGACTATTGCGGCACATGCACCAAGTGCATAGATGCTTGCCCTACAGATGCTATTACAGAGCCCTATGTGGTTGATGGCAGCAAATGTATTTCGTATTTTACCATTGAGTTGAAAGGAAATTTACCCGATGATTACAAAGGAAAATTTGAAAATTGGGCTTTCGGTTGCGACATCTGTCAAGATGTTTGTCCGTGGAATAAATTTTCTAAACCTAGCAAAGAACAACGTTTTGAGCCATCACAAGAAATTTTAAATTTAAAAAATTCCGATTGGGAAGAAATTACCGAAGAAGTTTTCTCCCAATTATTCAAAAAATCGGCAGTAAAACGAACTAAATTTGAAGGATTAAAGCGTAATATAAATTTTTTACGCTAAAGCAGGCACTTGTGAAAATGTGTCAATGATTTCTCTTCGGTACATCTTACCAAACATTGTCAAACACCATATTTTTAAAGAAGTCAACTCTTCTTGGTTGACCCAATTGACTGCCTTTTTTAATTCTTTCAGAAAAAGTGATTTATCAAAACTCACTTTTTGTAGTATTTCTTTACATAGCTCAAGCATAACAATTCCTTTTAAAAAGTTAAACGGAACTATGAAAGTACAACATCAAAAAGTGGAATGCAAAAAATGGATGATATAGTTATTAACAGTTTTTGGTTAAATCTTGAAAGATAGCCCCAAAATCAAGGATGAATTGTGTTGACCCCTATTAAGCCTAAACGAGCCTCCTACGAAAGGTCGAGCAGGCAAAATAGAACCTTCTAACTGGCTATTTAGGGTGATTTTTTGAGATAGTTGAAAACGCACACCCACGCTTGCTGAAAGCTCATATTTTTTGAATTCTGTTTGGTTACGAATACTTCCATTTTCGTTTTCTTCTTTGTGGTTGATGAGGTAGCCTGTCGCAAGGCCAGCGTAGTAACTAAAGCCATTTTTGTTGTAGGAAAAATAAAACGGAAGATGCACATAATTGAGAGTGAGCTTATACAAGGTGTAGTCTCCTATTTCGTGGTCTGGTGGCTTTAGCGCCCCTTTTTGTATGACGCGCAAACCAAAAGAGTAAGAAAGCAAAGGGTTTATAGGCTTGATGCGGTTGTATTCTAGATAAAAGCCAACTTTATTAATGCTTGTTCCCGAACCTGAAATGCTTGAAGCCGTTACGCCACCGCTAAGTGTAGAGAAAGGTTTAGAGTCGTCTTGTGCCAATAAACAACTTGCGATAAAAACAAAGCAATATGAAAAAACGATTTTAGAATTCAATATCTTGGGTTACTACTTGATAGATTTCGTAACTTACTTCATTAACCAAAAGCGCAAATACGGTTAAATCATTACCGCCATCGGCATTGATTTTTCGTTTAGTGTTCATTTCATTTAAACCATTGATGGCAATTCCAGTTTTCTTTTCTCCGTTTGACAAGGTTCCGATATTATCGCCAAAAAAACTAGAGTATTTTATACTACCATCGGTTTCATCAAGGTATGCACCTGAAATTATTCCAGATAGTACATTGTGGTGCTCGTAGTCTTCTTTTTTAGTGCCATCTTCTAGTTTTTGGGGAGATACTACCTTTTTTTCTACAAGCAATACAATAACTTTTAGAGCAGTATCAATCGCTTGCTTTGCCTCTACTTGATAGTGAACAAACACACCGCCTGTTTCAGGATAATGATTTACTTTTATTTGAATGTCTGCGATCAACTTGTTGGAAGTTTTAATAGCGTTGGTAGCATTGCCCCAGCTTTCTTTAAACAACCAAATCTTGCCATCGTAATTTTTTCTTGAAATTAATCCAGAAGGATTTCCTACGTATCCAGGAATATTTTTAGCGTATGCGGTACCTGCTTCTGTGGTAAAATCAGTAGGATAATCTTTGGTAACGCTTTGAAATGAATTTTTTCCTCCAGGAGCATGTACGCCTATAACAAATACTCTGCCTAGATTATTAGCCTCAATATCTTTGGCAATAATTGCTGCTGCCGGACAATTATTGCACAAGTGCCCAGTGAAATCCTCAATTAAAATGTTTCTAGTTGTGTTGGTGTTATCAGGAAAAGTAGCACTAATTTCAAACTCGGCAGGATCTCCAGGGTAAAATTTTTCAATTAATTTTTCGGTATCGTCTGGAATAACGGGTTTCTCTATTTTTTCACAAGAAATTATTAAACTAATCAGAAGTGCTGGGGAGAGAATATTTAGAGTTTTCATCATCTTGAATTTTAAAAACTTGTTGTAAATGTTAAAGTAACCCCATTTGAAGCCGGAACAGCCCTGCAAATACCACCTATACAAAAAATACCAGCGCGTTGCTTACCATACATAATTGTAAAGCGTGTAGAATTATGAATATATCCAAACGAACCGAGTAAGTAATGCAGTTGCTTGTGTTCATCTGGGTTACCATAGTTGTATTGGTCAAGCACGGCAAAAAACCAATGTGGTGAAATGCTGTATTCAATGATTCCTGTTGCCCAATTTCCTTGGTCTTGCTCCGTCCAAAGTCCTTGTAATTCTGTTCTTATAGAATGTTTTTTATTTATTTTGTAAGTAATATCAATTACGCCAATGTTTGAGTAAATATAGCCATCGTATTTGGTTACAGGATTGGCATAAGGATTAAACACAAAATTGAAATAATTGATATTTCCAGATAGTTTATCGTTGATTTTTTTCTTTATCTCTACGTTAAAATCTTGGAAAAAAATACTATCCATATTGGCGTTGAACGGTGTAGAGGTGTACCCCAAGCGTCCTTCAAAGGCTGAAAAATCATCTAAAATAGTTCTGTTGATGTCATAAGCAATCGCATAATTAGCGTTAATCATGGTGCCATATTTTCCGCCCAATAAGGTATTTTTTTGAAATTTATAAAACACATCTACTTGATAAGCCACCTCGCCATAAGGCACGGTAGCGTAAGGATATAGCGTAGCTGCTAAATTATACGTGTGTGTTTTGGTCAATGCTGGAAGATAGTTAATAAACAAATCGGTATTTAATGCATCTCTATCTGAACGAAAACTCATGTTGTCAATTGATTTCCCTTGAAGTGTAATACCTAAGCCTTTCATAGAATAACCCAAATTGATAAATGCTCCATAGCCTTGATTGTAGATGTATTGATACTTTAAAAGAGAGCTATTGGTTGCCGAAGGGTCATTTTCTTTGATGACGTATTCAGAATTGAGGTAAAAATCTTTGTAGCTAATGTTTAATCTTCCGCCATAAGCACCAACATTTTCGGGAAGTATAAGCGTATCATTACTTGCGGCTTGATATTTACTAACAAATGAACCACCTAAAGAAACTTTTAAATCAGAGTCATTAAATTTTTTGATTAAATCGTTGATAGATATTTCACCATCAAATCCACGTACAATGCCTGGTCCGTATTCTACTTTATCGCTAAAGTTAAAACGCTGTTTCCCGTAAACACCTTTTAGAGTAACGCCATTTGTAGGACGATAAACCACACGCATTCCATCTAGCTGATTTTCTAACCCTAATTGAGGTTCTTCGTAAGTTCGCAACAACATACCCGAACCAAATTGTTCATAAATACTTCCAATGGTTACATCCACGTGTTCATCTGCATAGCGCGCATATCTGTACCCAATGCCCGTTCCGTTGAAGCGTTGCGGATACCCTAAAAGTGTAGGTAGATACGATTCAAAACGAACACCCGCAGAAAATTTTCCATTGTTATAATTTACGTTAGCAAAGCTATTCATAGCCGCTTGCTCTTTGGGGGCAAAGGCGCCAATTAAGGTGTCGGTTGTGTAGTATTGAACAATGCTCTGAACGTTTCCAGTTATCGAGCCGTTGTTTTGAGAATATGTTTTGTAAACTAAACTTGTTGTGAGAGCAAGTAAAATAAATCTTTTCATCTAAAAATATAGCGTTTGCTATTTATTAACGAGTTTTTTAATTTCTTCGTATAATTCTTCTTCATCTCCGGGTGAATAGTTGTTGTGTTGCCACACAATGTTGCCTTCGCCATCCACCAAAAATGTATGAGGAACGTTGTTTACACCAAGCGCACGTCTAAAGTCTCCGTTGGGGTCAACTAGTACTTCAAATTCCCATCCCGCACTGTTTACATGTGGTTTTACGCGAGTTTTAGTACGTTGGTCATCTATAGAAACCGCTACAATTTTTACACCAGTTTCTTTTTGCCACTCATCGTATATTTCGGCAATGGTATTCAACTCGCGCTTACAAGGTGAGCACCACGTTGCCCAAAAGTTAATCACCATTGGTTTTCCGTCATTAGATAAATCGCCCGTGTTAAAACTTTTTCCGTTGATGTCTTCGATGTTTACGGCAGGAATTTTTTTATTCACATCGGCAGTAAACGAAACCAGTAAAATAGTACTTAAAAAATAAACGAACATCTTTTTCATTTGTGATGAATTTTGTTTTGCTAAGTTAAGGCAATTATTGTGCCGAAAGCCTAAAAAAAAGCCACGAAATTTTTCGTGGCTTTTTAAAAGTTTAAATTTCTTATTTAGTTACAGTTAATTTTTTTGTGGTAACATTATCACCAACTTTTATGTTAACCAAGTATAAGCCACTTTCAAAATTTTGAGAGTCAATATTTACCTTTTGACTACCACTTACGTTTGTTAATGTTTTAGTAAATACTACTTGTCCAAGCGTATTTAATACATCAACAGTAACGTTGGTATTCTCAACCAAATTCACATCTAAGCTTGAGTTTCCATTGGTTGGGTTGGGGTAGAGTTTTAAGTTGTTGTTTAAAGTATTGTTAACAACAGACACAGTGCTGTTAAACTCAGCAGCAGCGGTTAATCTGTTTTTCATTGTGCCTGTTGAAACGTTTATGCTAAATATTTGCGTATTTGTGGCATCATTAAAAACTTTAAAGGTTTTACTTGA
>JBKHVV010000073.1:0-9454 GCA_046569885.1 Bacteroidia bacterium | reverse complement strand
TATAAGGAATTTCGCTTCCAGACTCATAATTTTGAATGGTTCTTAAGTTTAAACCAAGCCTTTCTGCAAACTGCGATTGTGTTAATCTGTGCAAAGTCCTTATTTCTTTGATGTTTATCAATTATAACACTTTATTGTTAATAACTAAATATGAAAAAATTTCGTTTTTTTATTGATTTAATGCGAAATAGTTTCGTATGTTTGTGCCATTCAATTCGTACAAATGTATAATAAAAAAAATCAAATGGCAGAATTTCCAATAATAGAACATGAAATAGGTGATGGTAAGTCCATTCATAAAATGACCTCAATTCCAGAAGATACAATTTACTCCATTTTACAAGGAAAAAGAAATTGCAATACGCCTACAGGTGAGAGAATTTTAAAAGCATTAGAAAATTTACTGTAAACATTTAAAATGATTGTATCATGAAAACTAGAACTCTACTTCTGCTCTTTGCTTTAACCATTATTAATCTTAATGTGTTTTCGCAGCCAACCAACGACAATCCGTGCGGAGCCACTGCTGTTACCGTAAATGGCGGTTGCTTTCAAGGTGATAACACGGGCGCTACCTATTCGGGTGAGCCAAATGCCAGTTGTATTTCGGAAAACAATACCGTTTGGTTTTCGTTTGTGGCAACCGATGATTCTATGACAGTTACTACTGACTTTGCCAGCTTAGGTGAGTTGACACTCACCGATACCCAAATTGCGGTGTTCAGCTCAAGTGATAATACCTGCACAGGTAGTTTCACAGAATTAGGTTGTGACGATGATAGCGGTGAGGGATGTAACTATTGTTCTACTTTGGTGTTCACAACGCTTACTGTTAGCAATACTTATTTTGTAATGGTAGATGGATATAGTACAAGCACTGGAACCTTTTGTTTATCGGCTTTTGAAACACCACCACCTAAGCCAAATTTTGGTACCACTTGCGAGTTGGCTCATCAAATGTATAGTAATAACACCTGCTATGATTTAGATGCTGGTAATAACGGAGACCATACCATGAGTGTGGTAGCAGGTATAGACCAATCGTGTAGCGCTGCTAATGATGCTACCCAAAACGGGTTTTGGAGCAAATTTACTGCCGTAGATGCTTCTATTACCGTTGACCCTGTTGATTTTACTGGTGCTAGCACTTCAGATTGGTATGACATAAGTATCTACACTGGTTCTTGCGGTTCCCTTACTGAGTTTAATTGTACTTCGGTAGCAAGTAAAGACAATAGTTATTCGGTATCTGGGTTAACGGTGGGGCAAGAATATTACATACTAATGACCGCAGGAAGTAACTATTCAGGGAATTTAGCTCGATTGAGCATTTGTGGAGCATCAGCATGTACAACACCTTCAAACAATGCTTGTGGAAGTGCGTTAGATATAAGCAGTGGTGGAACTTTTGAAGGCACTACCGCTTGCGCTACCCCAGATTTAGGTCTTTGTTCTGGTTCTACCGAGAATAATATTTGGTTTAGTTGGACAGCGCCTGCCGATTGGCCTATAGATTCTGCCGCTTTTTTCTATTTGTGGAACCAGGATTGTTACGGAACGTCAAGCACTACCGGAGGAACACAGGTATCTATCTATCACACATCCGAAACGTGTGCTACAATTGGAGGAGACAGTTCAGAGTGTATTGTTTATACCAATCCTAATGACCAGAATAATTTCTTCGCAAATTTTATTCCTGTGGCAAATGCAACATACTTAATAAACCTTGATGGATTTGGAGGAGAAGCCTGTACATTTAATGTTACCGTGAGTCAAAACGCTCCTGTTCCAACGCCACTGTCGCTTATTGATGCAAAGCTTTATACTGAAAAAGAAGGCAAAGATGTAGTATTAAAGTGGCATGTAATGGGAGATAATCAACTTGGGGATTATGTTATTGAAAGAAGTAGCGATGGAGTAATATTTTCTACAATTGCTTACGTTAACCATAAAAAATATGATGTGAATGCTATTGATTATAGGGTTTATCGTTATAAGGATGACGAACCACTAAAAGGAAAATCTTATTATAGAATTTCTAAAAAGGAAGAAGAATCCAAATTTATTTTGACCAATATTGTTGCTGTTGAATTTAACGCATCTTCTGTAGATATTTTCCCTAATCCAGTAAATTCTGATGAGTTTAATGTAAGTATTTTTAAAGACAATGCCGGAGCATACTCCGTTTTAGTGAGTGATATTTCAGGTAGAAAAATATATAGTTATTCAGATAATGGTACAAAGGGAGAGAACGTTGTTCATATAAATATACCAATGTTTCCATCAGGTGTATATGTGTTGAGGGTTTTAGAGGAAGATGTAGTTTACACAACTAAGTTTGTTAAGGAATAACAAACTGAAGCAAAAATAAAAGGGCGCTTTTATAGCGCCTTTTTTATTGATAAAAGCTTACCTTCGCTCCGTGAAATTTTTAGGCAGATTAAAATATTATTTAGGCGGATTTCTTATTGGTGCTATTGCCGTTTATTTTATGTTCGGCACACGTGGCTGCGATTGGACGCCAACCAAGCGAGTGCAAAGTGCGTTCAAAGCCTGCGATGTTTTGATAAGTGAACAAAAACGTTGTGAAATGCAATGCCATAATTTGGATGAAAAAATAATTTTCGATTTAATTTACAATGGCAAAGTAAATTTTAAAGATAGCCGTACCAATACCGATATAAAAAATTATATACTTTACAACAAAACACACAAAGTAGGTTTCGATTTAAACCTTCGAGATTCTGTGGCTGTGGTAACCGATTTTTACAATGTTGACAATACTTGCCAATGCGATACACTTTCTCAAAAACTTTCTTTACTCATGTTGCCCAAAGAAATGATTTTTTCTCAGATGAAAGAAAACGGTATAGAGTTTTTGGATAAAAATAGATGTGAATTTTCGTGTTATGGTATTTCTGAAAATGATGTTTTGCAAATATTTGAGGACGGAGAAATTGATTATGCACAAAGTGTTCCGAACCGAAAACCAAATGCAGGTTACGCTATTACCAAAATGATTAATGGCAAGCAGTATTTGTTTGCTGTAGAAATGGGTTATAAAACCCGCATCACAAAAATCCTAAGATTAGGAGATACTTTGGTTTGTGATTGTTAGATTTTTAATAGCTCTCGCCTGCATAAACACATACGAAAACACACCTTCTGCGTGAGTTTTTATCGTGTTCATTTCCGAAATGATTTTTTCTCTATCACTTGGTTCAACTTTTAGGTGCTCCAATAAATTGTTGAATCCACTTAGCATAAGCTCTGTCCAATAATTTACGAGTCGTTCACGCCCTTTTATATCGCGTTTATCGTGTAGCATGTGTTGCGGATAGATGTCTATTTCAGCAAATCCTGCATCGGATAAAAAATGCCCCATTTTTACACCTACAAAAGGGTCGCCACCCATTTCTATTTGCAAGCGGTTGTACTTTTGCCAGTAATCCATCAAAAAGATAGAATAAGGTTCTAAGTGCAAATGGTTGTTTTGAACTTCGGTGCAGTAAATAATACCGTTTGGTTTTAACACGCGTTTGGCTTCTTTCAAAACACTAAGTGGATTTTTCACATGTTCCAAAACCCAGCAAATGTAAATGGCATCAAAACTATTGTCAGCAAACGTCATCTGTTCAGCATTCATCTGATGAAGGGCGTATTTATCGTCAGAAAATTTAGATGACAAATACACTTTTGCGGTATTCAATTGCACTTCCGAAAGTTCTATGCCTGTTACTTTTGCATTAGGATAACGCTTCAATAAAATTTCAGTTTGTGCACCAACGCCACAACCGATTTCCAAAATAGATGTTGGATTGTTGAAATTTATTTTCTCAAAAATTTTGTTTTCTAACACACTGGCTTGAGATACCAAGCGTGCTTGTTCTACTTCGTCAAAACCATGTAGATATTGTGTGTTCATGTTTTTATGTCATCCTGAATTTATTTCAGGATCTATATAGATTAGGATTCTGAAACAAGTTCAGAATGACGTTTTATTTTATACCAATTTTTGTATTTCTTTTCTAAGTTGAGCGATAGCCGTATCGGTAGGTAATTTACCAAGCTCTCCGGAAATTCTAAATATCATTTGTGCCAACTCAACGCCTGTGGCATCATCACCAGCTTTTTCGGCAGAAACGTTAATCAGATGTGCCATTTCATCTTTGGTATTTTTTATCAACGCCCACGTTTCGCCACTAATGTAAATTTGTTGCGCTAAATTATGTTCGTATTCTTCGCGAATGCTACGCAACAACTCTGTTTGCAAAAGTTTAGCACTCATGCCTGCTTTGTGAGTTCGCATAACTAAACTTGAGGGCGAAATTCTTTCTAAAAACAATACCATGCGTTCGTAGGCGTGCAGTTTTTTTGGTAAAACCTCAATAAATGTGCGTTCACGAAGCTTAAAATGCTTGTTTTTTTCGTTAAACTCAAAGTATTTTTTCGATAAAATTACAGCGGCAAAAACAATGGCTGCGGGCAGTAGAAATAAACTCAAAAAGTTAGCTAAAACGTTTACTATGTCCATAAATCCTCAAATTTTGTATCAAAGTTAATACATAATCACCAAAATGTTGGTGAAAAAATAGCTTCAAATTGTTTATTAATAGGGATGTATTTTAGTTAGCTTTGCCCAAAATTGCTTGTAAAGTATGTTAGAAGTATCGTTAAGGTTACAAAATTTAGAAGAGTCGGCAACTATTGCTATGTCTCAAAAAAGCCGAGAACTTAAAGCTAAAGGTGTTGACGTTATCAATCTAAGCTTAGGAGAGCCCGACTTTAATACGCCCGATTTTATAAAAGATGCTGCCAAAAAAGCGATTGATGAAAATTACTCCAAATATACGCCCGTAAACGGTTACGAAGATTTGCGTTCAGCGATTTGCACCAAACTAAAACGCGATAATAATTTAGACTACACACCCAATCAAATTGTAGTTTCTACAGGAGCCAAGCAATGTTTGGCAAACATCATGTTGAGCTTAATCAACCCAGGTGATGAAGTAATTATTCCTGCACCATATTGGGTAACGTATGTAGAGATTGTAAAAATGGCTGAAGGCATTCCGGTGATTGTTCAAACAGGCATTGATACAGATTTTAAAATATCTGCAGAGCAATTAAAAAATGCCATTACACCAAAAACAAAAATGCTGTTGTATAGCTCACCGTGTAATCCAACAGGTAGTGTTTATAGCAAAGAAGAGTTAGCATCGTTGGTGGATGTTTTAAAAGATAAAAACATTCTTATTGTAAGTGATGAAATTTATGAGTTAATTAATTTTGACTCTAAGCATTACAGCATTGCTCAGTTTGAAGAAGTAAGAGAAAAAACAATTGTAGTAAATGGACTGTCGAAAGCCTTTGCCATGACGGGTTGGAGACTGGGGTATATGGCTTCTTCTAAATGGATAGCCGATGCTTGTACCAAAATGCAAGGACAATTTACTTCGGGCACCAATAGCATCACGCAACGCGCAGCGATTACGGCATTATTAGCACCATCTTCTAGTGTAGATTACATGGTGAAAGAATTTTATAAGCGTAGAGACTTAGTATATACAAGCGCATCAGAAATAAAAGGCATCAAACTGAATAAACCCGGTGGTGCCTTTTATCTTTTTCCGGAAGTAGATGCTTTTTTTGGAAAAACGTACAACGGAAAAACAATAAAAGATGCCGATGATTTATCGCTCTATCTTTTAGAAGAAGGACACGTAGCTACGGTTTCGGGTAGTGCTTTCGGAAATCCAAAATGCATACGTTTTTCTTATGCTGCATCCGAAAAAGAATTGGTAGAAGCCATAAAACGAATTAAAATTGCTTTAGAAAAACTTCAGTGAAATCCATACATAAAATACGTGAACGCATAAACATCAAACTGTTTGAGAGTAAAACTCAAGTGTTGTTGATTGTGCGTCTTCTGCACATATTTGTTGCGCTATCCTCAATTGCTGCCATGATTTATTATTATGGATTTCCGCGCACAGATTTTTCGCACAAAATATTTTTCAATATAATTCAAACAAGTTTTACGTTTTATGTTGTTCGGTTTTTTATAAAAATTCTCTACCATTTTCATCCATTACAATTTATTAAATCTCATTGGCTAGAAGGACTAACGGTGTTGTTTCTTATAGTAGAAGGATTGAATAACATTATTTTTGGACGCCTGCTGTTGCCTCAACTTTTTGTAAGCATGGGCTTTGATTCCTTCGAAGGTTTTTCTACATTGTTTATACAAACCTACTTTTTTGTTTTACTCTTATTAGAACTGAGAACTAGCGATAAGTTGATAACAAAAATTAAAGTTCAACCCGTTCAATTATTTACATTATCCATAGTGTTTATGTCTCTTCTTGGCGCGGGGCTTTTAATGATGCCAAACATGAGTACTATTGAAGGTGGAATACGATTTATAGACGCTCTCTTTTTGTCTATTTCTGCCTATAGTACAACGGGGCTTTCCACGTTGGATGCTGCATTAGATTTGACTTTTAAAGGGCAACTTGTGTTGATGTTTTTGATAAAAATTGGAGGTCTCAACATCATTTCCTTTGGCGCATTATTTATTTTAATGTCGAGGTTTGGCGTAGGGGTAAAACATAATGAATTGGTGGACGATTTTATGAATAGTAGCAATTCGTATATCGGAGCTAGTTCGTTGCTAGTAAAAATTGTTGTTTGGGCAACAACAATTGAAGTTGTGGGAATGATTTTGATTTACATTGGTCTTGGTAACGAAGGTATTTTTGCAAATGAAAAATTAAGAATATTTAGCGCCATGTTTCATAGCTTTTCTGCATTCAATAATGCAGGTTACTCAGTTATTCAAGGCGGTATGATGCATCCAGATATCATCAACAATTACTTTGTGCATACGGTTATGATGACATTGGTGTTTTTAGGTGGCTTCGGAATGGTTTATCTATTTGATTTATTTGGGCTATCTCGACTAAGAGAACGCATGAGAAACCCATGGAAAACGATAGAATTTGGCACGAAAATTTCGCTATATTTTACCATAGTACTTTTATTACTTGGTGCAATTGTGTTTTTCATTTATGAGTATAATAATACACTCATAAATGAAAATATTTTTGTAAAAATACTCTCTTCGTTTTATCACTCTATGATTACTAGAAACGCTGGATTTAACACCATTGACATAAGTGCACTTAGTATGCCTGTTTTAATCGTATTTCTTTTCTTGATGTTTGTTGGAGCTTCTTCTGGTTCTGCTGGTGGCGGTATAAGAACATCAACGTTTGCCATTATGTGGGCGGCTATGGTGTCAAATATGCGCGGCAAAAAAAATACAGAATTATTTAAACGAACAATTTCTAATGATTTAGTGTTAAAAGCATACGTGGTATTTTTATTTTTTATTGTAATTAATATAATAGGATCTTTTATACTGTCTATTTCTGAGCAAAAAATGATTCATTCTGGCGAAATAACCTTTATGGACTTAGTATTTGAACATGTTTCTGCGGCAAGTACCGTTGGCTTATCTACAGGAATTACCGCTAAACTTACCGATGTAGGTAAATACACGTTGATTTGGGCAATGTTTGTTGGTCGTGTTGGAACGTTAACGCTCGCCTACTTAATAGGAAAACGTGTAATAAGCACCAATTATAAATACCCAACCGCAAACACTATGGTGGGTTAAAATCTTAGAATGGAAGTAGAAGTAAAACCATATAAAGAGCAAGAAGGAACAAAGAAGGAACAGGTGGCAACGATGTTTAATAACATTTCTGCCAGATACGATTTTTTAAATCATTTTTTATCGCTAGGCATTGATACATTGTGGAGGAAAAAAGCGATTAAACTATTATCAAAACACCAACCAACATCTGTTTTGGATATTGCCACAGGAACAGGAGATTTTGCCATTGAAGCACTAAAATTAAATCCTGAAAAAATTGTAGGCGTGGATATTTCGGAAGGCATGATGGCAATGGGTAGAGAGAAGCTAAAGAAAAGAAATCTCGACCAAAAAATTACCCTTCTTTATGGCGATTCGGAAGAGCTGCCTTTCGGAAATGAAAGCTTTGACGCGATAACAGTTGGCTTTGGTGTACGCAATTTTCAAAACTTAGAACAAGGTTTAAGCGAAATGAAACGCGTATTGACTACGAATGGAACGGCTGTAATTCTTGAATTTTCTAAGCCAAAAAACTTTCCAATAAAACACGTGTTTGGTTTTTATTCCAATTATTTTATTCCGTTTTTTGGTAAACTAATTTCTAAAGACAAAGCCGCATATACCTATTTGCCCGAGTCAGTAGCAGCATTTCCAGAAGGCGATGATTTTTTGAATATCATGCAAAAAGTTGGTTTTACCAATACATTTCGCAAACCTTTAACAGGAGGCATTGCCACTATTTACATAGGTAAAAAATAAAGATGCCAATTTTACGTTTTTATCAAGATATGTTGAAGCCAAAAAAAATAGTCGTTGTATTGTTTTTGATTTGTCTTTCTGTCAATGTATTTGCACAGAAAAAAAGCAATAAATATTCTAGTGTTGAAAATTTAAGAACTTTCGACAATCAAAAATTTCATTTCGGATTTTTATTGGGCTACAATAATTCTTCTTACAAGTTGAAGAACAATTTAACCAACGATACACTTAACATTTTAGAGGTTGAAAATCGCCCTGGATTTGATATTGGATTGGTTTCGGTGTATCACATTTCAAAGAATGTGAAGTTGCGTTTTACACCCAACATTTCCTTTCAAGATAAACAAGTAGAATACACCTTTTTTTCACCAACGTTAGAAAAATCCACACAAGACAATCAAGTGATAGAAAGCACCTTTATTGAATTTCCGTTAACACTAAAACTACGCACCAACCGCATTAAAAACTTTGCGGCAGGAATTTTATTAGGCGGAAAATATGCTATTGATGCCGCTTCGCAAAAAGATAAAGAAGACTTAGGAGTTCCTTTTCTCAAAACACAAGAAAAAGATGTTTCCATGATAATTGGCGGAAGTTTCGATTTCTTTTTAGAGTACTTTAAGTTTGGTGTAGAAATCAAGTACAACCATGGGTTTAACAACATGCTGTTTCAAGACCAAAACATCTATTCAAGTCCTTTGGATTATTTATTCTCTCGTGTGTGGTCGGTTACTTTGACGTTTGAGGGGTAACGGTTTGCAGTAGTTATTCTTCTATCCGTCATTTTGATAATTTTAGAATTTTAAATGCTCCTTGTCCAACAATGAAAAACACAATTGTCCCAACGCAAAGGTCTGGATATTTTGAATTTGTCAAGTAAACAAGACCACCAGCTACAATTACTCCAAGATTTACAATAATGTCGCTAGAAGTAAAAATCATACTTGCTTGCATATGTGCGTCTTTGCTTTTACTTTTTTGCAGTAAATACAAACAAAGTCCGTTGCCGATAAGTGCAAGAATTGAAATAATTAT
>JBKHVV010000072.1:0-9674 GCA_046569885.1 Bacteroidia bacterium | reverse complement strand
AAATCGGGGTAATCAGAATCAGGGAAGCCTGTATATATCATTCTTCTGCCAGTACCATCCATATCACTAAATGCTGCAATCTGAGCCAAAGTAGGGTTTTCAGTTCGTCCAGGTGTAGAGTAAGTTGACCATTCATTACATCTATTAACATACCTTTGCCAAATTAGTTCACCCGTCATTGCACCATATCTAGAGAAGCCAACATCGGCTTGGCTAGTTGCAGTACCAATTAAAATTATTGGCGCACCAGCTGAAACTTGTCCTCTGTCAAAATTAATATAATCTGTTATGAAGATAGTATCATTTGTTGTGAGCGTGTAAGCGTTTTTATTCTTACTCATCTGCAATCTATTCAATGTCATTTTTCCTGTAAAAGATGTATTTGTAGCACCAAAAATATTGGTAAGAGCTTCGGATGTGAAGTTCCAGCCCGAGGGATCATCAACAATCAAATTTCCATAAATTCCAAATTTATAGGTAGAATTTGACAATGAGGCACCGGCAAAAACCCTTAGATGTCTTACGTTTGCATCTGCATTTACCGTAACTGCATGGTTGACGTTGGCATCTGTAGTACTTGTGGGCACACCCGCTGTCCAAATTGACGGGTCGTTCCAATTACCTGGTGCAATGGTGGATGTTTGAGAATAAAACATTGAGCATGTAAGTAGAGTGAAAAACGATGATAGTAACTTGGCTTTCATAATCGTTGGTTTTAAATGTTAATACTACTTAGACGTTATTTTTTGTGTTTTAGTTGCACGTCTTATGCAACAAATATATGTAAACATAATTTAATTTACAAAACTATTATTTCCCAATAGGCATTATAAACTTCCTAACGTAGTGATGATATTTTCAGACGCTTTACCATTTCCGTACAGATTTACGTTGAAATTTGATGCTTGGTTTTCTATTTTATCGAAAGTTTTCAACAAAGTATTTAACTCAGAGGCAGGCAACAGCGTGTTAAACTTGCCTTCAATAAGCTCAGTCCACTCGGTTTGCTCACGAATGGTGATGCACTGTTTTTTGAAGAAAAAAGCTTCCTTTTGCAAACCACCACTATCGGTTATCACCAATTTAGAGTGCTTTATAAGTTCAATCATGTCAAAATACCCAACTGGGGGAATGGTTATAAAATCAAGGTTGATGTTGTTGCTTTCTACTATTTTTTTTGTTCTCGGATGAATAGGCAAAACCAATTTACAACGCTCATTATTTAATTGATTTAGCGCAGCGATAATCTTTTTTAATTTATCGAAATCATCTGTGTTTTCTTGACGGTGAATGGTAGTCAAAATGTAATTGTTTCGTTCTAATTGTAAATCATTTATTACCATAGATTTTTCAGAAGAAAACTGACTGTAATACATCGCTGCATCTTGCATTACATCTCCACATAGTTCAATTCTGCATGGGAAATTATCAAATCCTTCGGCTTTTAAATTATCAATGGCTTGTTGGGTAGGGCAAAATAAAATATCAGAAATTCTATCTGTCAAAACGCGATTAATTTCTTCTGGCATTGCCATGTTAAATGAGCGCAAACCCGCTTCTACATGTGCTACTTTTACGTGTAATTTTTTTGCTGCCAAAGCTCCAGCTAACGTAGAATTGGTATCGCCATAAACCATCACCACATCGGGTTTTTCTTTGAGAATAATTTCTTCAATGCCTTCTAGCATTCTGCCTGTCATGGCACCATGACCAACGCTATTAATGTTTAAATTATAATTCGGTTGCGGAATTTGCATTTCTTCAAAAAACACATCTGACATGTTCTTATCAAAGTGTTGTCCAGTATGCACAATAATTTCTGTTAAATCAGAATGTTTTTTTATTTCACGGCTAACGGCTGCAGCTTTTACAAATTGAGGACGTGCGCCTATGATGGTTAAAATTTTCATGCTCTAAACTTAGTTAACATTTTTCGTAAAGCCGAATTTATATCGGCAGAAAAATTAAGTGATAAAATCAAAATCCAATAGAGAAGCGTAATGAAAGTGCCCATAATTAGTAGGTGCATTACATCACTTGCAACAAGCCAATTATTTACAAAAAACGATGCTATATAAACACCAACGGAAAGCAATAAAAGATATACATTTTTTCTACTAAAAGGCTGCATGTTCAATTTTACATGAATAAACACTGTTCTGAAAATATTTGTTAGTGAAATTGAAATCATGGTAGATATTGCAGCACCTGTCATTCCATATTTTGGAATTAATAGATAGTTAAGTAGTATGACTAAAAAAATCATCAGAAACATAAAAATAGTTTGGTATTTGTAGTACTTTGATGTAGCTAAAATATCTGAATTTACAGAGGTAATGGCATCAATAAATTGAGCAATAGCAATATAAATAATGATGCTAATTCCTGTAGCATATTCTGGCTTCATAAACGAGTAAACATAAGGTGCACAGATGAGAATACCTATAAATAAAAACCCTGATACTATTTGCAAATTCAACGTTGATTTTTGGTAAACGGTTTTAATATTTTCCATGTCGTTTTTCTTAAACGAATCAGCAATAATCACTGCTGCGATACTCTTTAAAGCACGTGACGGAACATTAACCATAATGCCAAAAAATGCAGCCGTAGCATAAATTCCCACGTCATCGAGGCTCATAAAATCGAGCAGCATTAGTTTGTCAATCTCTAAAATTACAACACTTCCGGCAGAAGCCATAAGTCCGTAAACAGAGGTGTAAATAAAATCCTTTTTGATGTTTAACTCATTAAATTTTTGTTTGAACTCTTTGAAGTTATAGCTTTTTTCATGAAAAAAAATGGTATAAAAAATACTTAAAATTCCAGGAACACTAAGCGCCAAAGCATGCATCATTAGCACTCCATTCACATCAATAATAGAAAATGCAAAGAGTATTATTGAAATAAGTGACGTTAGCTTCAACAGTAGATTTGACGACATAATGCCTAAAGTTGAATTATACAACATTCGGTTGTAAACATCCAAATTGTTAAAGAGCAGCCTAAACAAAAAGGCAACGGCAAGAACGATAAAATAGAACGTGGTTTGATTTTGCGCTGGTACTTTTATTTTGAACACAAAAAAAGTAGCCATCAACCCAATAATAAAGCCAACAACAGAAGCAATTAATAAAAAAGAAAAATAGCCGTGATGCTTCTTTTCTGGGTTTCTAAAATTTGGAAACAAACGCAGCGTTGCCATAGGAATTCCAAGTGAAAATATGGCAGCCAATAGTAAAGCAGAAGATGTAATGGCATCAATGGTTCCTTTGTCTAAAGTAGAAAGGTATCTCGGAAACAAAATCGAATTTAAAAACCCAACCGCTACACCTAAATAGATGTAGATGTTAGATTTTGCTGCTTGATTTTGTATGATGCCCATCTTTATTTAATTAAAGACTTTATAACTTCGATAAGTTCTTTTTCTCTTTTTTGAATAGGATAATTATCCACAATGCGTGCTCTTATTACTTGCCTGTCAAATTCCTTTTCTTTTATTTTAGAGACCAATTCGACAAGTAAATTAACATCTTTCTTCAATAAAATAAATCCTTTATCCGAAATAATTTCAGGAATACTAGAAACACTACTTCCAATTGGAACACAGCCACAGAGCATTGCCTCACACAAAGAATTTGGGAAACCCTCAGATATAGACAGCTGAAGATAATAATTATGGGCATTGTACATATCTGCCAACTCTAACTGAGAAAGATGGTCTATTATTGTAATGTTTGATGGTAAATCTTTGAAAGGATGCCAAACTTTACCAACAACTGTAAATGACTTTTGCGGCATTCTTTTAGCCAGAGAAATTACTAAATCAATCCCTTTTAAATAATATCCCGTTTTGCCAAGTGATGTTGTTATGGTTAAAAAATCTTTTTTGCGTTTCCCTTCATTAACTATTTGCCATTTACTAAAATCATAACCATAGTTAATGGGATAAATTTTAGTTTGTATCGTTGGGAAAAATGCCTTAATTCCTTGCGATGTTTGGACAGAACTAAAATATTCATCTGTTCTGTGTATCATGCTTTTATGAACTGGTAATATGACGGAGGTATTATAAAGAGAAATTTTTGAAAACCATGAATACAAAAACTTTCTATTCGTGCCATAGTTTATCTCTGGAATACTACAACTTTCGGTGCCTATAGCTATTATCGCGGTTGGAATTTTAAAAAGTTTCCCAAAAATAATTGGCAAAAAAGATAAGTAGCCAGAAGATTGGCATATTATAACTTTATAGTCCTTTATTTTGGTTAAAACGAAAATAAATTGTTTGAAAAAACTAATTAAAACTTGATGCTTTTTTGCCGATGCAAACTCAAACTCATCTACAATAAAATTGTTTCTTAATATCTCAACATCTCTTTTTACAAAGGTAGATGGATAAACATAAAACATTATTATTCTCTCTTTACTCAATGTAGATTATTTTTCTTTTGAAGAATTTTAACCAATTCTTTTGTTAATTCCTTTCTAGAAAATTTTTCAGTATTTGTAAACGTAAAGTTATGTTGTTTGGAAGAAAGAAGATTCTTTAGCCACTCGTGTAGTTCTTTTTGTTCACTACGTTCAAAAACAACACCAGAATTGGTTTCTTTGATGATTATTGCAGCATCGCCATCTTTTGGTCCAATACACAAAATTGGTTTTTTAACGGCTAAATACTCGAAGAGTTTTCCTGTTAAAATGAATTTTGCACTTGGAACATTATTTATAGGAAGATACAACAGACGTGCATTTTGCATTTCTTCAATGGCATCTTTGTGTGGCATATAATTAATGAACTCTGCCCTTTCATCTATGGCTAATGATGAAATATAATCTTTTATAGAACCGTCAACATTTCCAATGATTTTTACTTTTAGTTTATTCAATAGCTCTCTGTCCTCTTCTATAAGCTTTGACAATGCTTGCCAAAATTCTTTATAATGCCTATCCTTGTTCATAGAACCAATATAGACTATATCAATGGCTTCATTATTTTTTTTACGTAGGTTAGAAAAATCATCTTCGTCATAACCATTGTATATAACACTTACGTTACTATTTATTTTTAAAAATTGAGTTGCCATTTGATTTCCAACAACCACAACTTCATCAGCATTTTTAAGTACCTCGTGCTCTAAGCGTTTGTGCTTTTTATCTGCCCAAGATGTTAGTTGTAAGTCATGATAAAAATCTATTTCTGTCCATGGGTCACGAAAGTCGGCTATCCATTTTATGTTTGGAAAATGCTTTCTTAGTCCTAAAGCTATTAGATGCATACTGTGTGGTGGTCCAGTAGATACAATTGCATCAACTGGGTTTTCCAGTAAATATTTTTTCAGATATTTTATAGATGGTTTTACCCAAAACACACGAGGGTCGGGAATAAAAAAATTTCCACGAATAAAAATGGATACTTTTTGTTTCCAACTTTTTTTGCCACCAGCAAAAAAACCAGCATTAGCACTATCAGACTGTTTGCCTGAAAATGTTTTGTGCAAATTGTAGGGCTCCCAAATTTTGGTTTTTATCACCTCTGTCTCTTTCGGAATTTCTTTTAATAGTGACTCATCCTTTGTAGAAAAATCTGGATTCTCTGGAGTGTAAATTATCGGCTGCCAACCAAATTCTGGTAAGTATTTCGTGAATTTTAACCAACGCTGAACACCTGCGCCACCACTTGGTGGCCAATAGTAGGTTATGATGAGTACTTTTTTCAAAAGTCCAGTTGAAAGTTGAAAGTTGAAGGTTGAAGGTTAAAAGTTATAAAGTCTATAAGGTCAAATACCATTGTTGATTGTTAATTTTTAATTTTTAATTCGTAATTCTTTATAAAACACTCCCAACAATAAAAGAATAATCAAAACAGATGATGCCAAGGCAATTTTATTACCTACATCGTAAGATTTTAATGAGTATTTAAACTCAATGTTGTGTTCGCCTTCGGGCACTAACAATCCACGCAAAACATAATTGACTCTAATATGATTTACGGGTGTGCCATCAATGTATGCCTGCCAGCCAAGTCCATAATAAATTTCAGAAAAAACAGCTAATTGTTTTGTACTCGAAGATGATTCGTAGCTCAAATAATTTGGTCTATATTCTGTTAGCGAAATTGTTGCAGAAGAGTCGTTTGTTAGTTTATCATTTGACAAATCTGTTCTATACTGTTCATTGATTATCGTAGTATTTCTTGGATTAAATCGTTTTTCCAAGGTTACTTCCAAATGTTTTCCGTCTAAATAAGGTATATTAATATTTGCCGAAGAATCAGAACCCAAAACTACTGTTTGGTTTGGAGATAAATTTAAGCGTGTTAAATCCAAATCCATAAAACCATCGGGTGTATATAATTTTAAACTATCTAAAGAACCAACTTCTGCTTCGGAAATGGTGTTTCCGTTTAGAGACAACACTTGCTTTTCTGTAAGTGTTTTTACAGAGTAAACATCGCCCAAAAGCATCATTTCTTCCCGTGTATCTTTAGCCCATTCAATATTTTTAGCAAACCATGCATTACCCATCGCTAAAGGATTTTCGCTGCCATTTAGTTGGTAAATTGTTCCTAAAACAGGGTCGTTTTTATACGGCACTAAAAAATATTTGGTGTTAAGCATATTCAATACGCCTTCATTATTTTTTGACAGATGGTGTTCAATTAAATCTTGATAACGTCTCAGCTTAGCACCATGGTAACCACCCACAGATTTATGAAAATAGCTTGTGCGCGATTCATTAAACGAATCTCCACCTGCAAACACACGATAATTGGTATGTTTGTTTAGTTCTCCAAAGATGATGAACTCTTGCTCTTCGGGTGTTAGTTGTCCATTGCCTTCAGACAACTTTTCTTGTTGTGCTTCTTTTACTTTTAAATTAATTTTTTGAGCCAATTCTGGATTTTTTTCTGTCTCTAATTGATAGATAGCATAATCACCTTCGGTGGCTCTAAAAGGCATCAGTAATTTTTCTGTTGGTTGCCATTTGGCATACTCTCCAGATTCATCTGTTTTATTATTTAAGTAACGTAAATCAACACCAACTAAGTCAATTAAAATGAGTAATCCAAGACCTGCAATCAATGCGTTTTGTTTAAACCAATTTTTAATAAATCCAACGACTAAAACTACTGCCAAAAGCATGAAAAATAGTGAGCGCAATGCATCTGCTTTAAACACGCCAACACGATAGTCAATAATAGGCGATGCTTCTGAAATTACTCCAGCTTCAGCACTTGACGTAAAACTAAAAAATGCTTTGGGCATCAACCAAAATAAAAACACAAGACTTATTACACTACCCAAAGTGATGAACAATTTTTTGCCTTGCTGAGCCATTTTTTCTTTTTCAGAAATTAATTTTTGTACAAAGAAAATCATCAATAACGGTAAACATAATTCGGCAATGACCAAAATCATGGTTACGGCTCTGAACTTATTGTAAAGTGGTATGTGCTCAGCAAAAAATTCTGTAAAACCCATAAAATTTTTACCCCATGAAAGCAATATGGATAAAATCGTCACCAACAACAAAGCCCACGAAACCCCATCACCAATCATCACTACACACACAATGGCTAATAAAAATACAATAGCTCCAACGTAAACAGGACCTGAAGTACCAGGTTGGTCGCCCCAATAATTATTAACATAGCCTCCATTTTGATAAATCTGCAGTACTTCTTGTTGTAGAACGAGGTCTTCAATAGCGTATAAATCTTCTTGAGAAGTAATCATACTACCCGTTGCACCGCCTTTGGCATTAGGAATTACCAATGTTGCGGTTTCTTCTTTTCCATAACTCCAATTGGTCATGTAACCTAAATCTAGTCCTTCTTTTTTATTTTCTCCTTGCGCTAAAGCCAATTCATTTTTACCGCGAATGGTTTCCTTGCCATATTCATACGTTCCCCATAAATTAGGTAAATTAGCCGCAACAGATAACATAACTGCCGCCAATAAATAAGATGAAATTTTTATAAAATCACCCAGTCTGTTTTCTTTGATGAAACGAATTAATTCTGCTACTATCACAAATAAAATCACAAACATCAGGTAGTAGGTAATTTGTAAATGATTTTGTACAATTTCCAATGCCAAGAAAAATGCGGTAAGTACTATTCCTAATAAAATTTTTCCTCTGTAAGCAAGTAAAATTGAGCCCAAAACGCATGGCATAAAGGCAATGGCGTAAGATTTAGAAATGTGTCCCGCTTCTAAAATTACTATAAAATAGGAGGAAAAAGCAAAGGCAATACTTCCAGAAATTGCTAACCATGGGTTGACTCTTAAACACATCAAAAGAATATAGAAACCTATCATGTACATTAGTAAAATATTGATAGGATATGGTAGCCCGAATGTGAGAATGTTAAACGTATATTTAAAAAATGAAGAATAATGAATCACAGAAATTTGCGTAGCCGGCATGCCACCAAACATGGAGTTAGTCCAAAGTGGTTCTTCTTCATGTTCCAAACGATGGTCAGCAATTTCTTTGCTCATCCCCTTGTGGCTTTCAATATCACCCATTTTTAAGGTATATTCTTGTAATGCTGGATAGAAATACGCCACAGAAATTGCCAAAAAGATAGCCACAGCCAATAAATGAGGCAATAATGCTTTAAAGTTCATCTTCATTGAAATAAAATGTTTGCCCGAAGTTAAGGTTAATTTAATAATGTGCCAATGTAGCAATATGCCAATTTAAGAATTAAAGAAAATAGAATTTAGAATTTTAGAAAGTTAGAATAGAATAGCAGAATCTAGAGAAAAGATCTTTCGTCAAATACGAATTAAAAATTACGAATGACGCCAATAACTAACAACCGTTAACTGATAACACCTTTATGACCTTCAACCCTTGCCTTTAGCGAAGCCGAGGGGTTCAACTTTAAACTAAAATGGAACATTTATTCATTGGTCTCATTCGTTAGTTGAAACCATGCGCTTTCAGTGCAAGACTTTCAGTTTCCGAAAAATTTCAATTTTTACCGTCATTGCGAGAGAGTTTTTCACGATCGAAGCAATCTTCCCTATAGCCTTCGGGATGAGATTGCGTCATCACTCCCCAAAAGCGTGATTCGCAATGACGCTCTAAGTTAGCATCTGTGTAAAGAATTTCATTCTTTGATTTAAACCTCTGCACTGAAATAACAGAGTGGTTCATTTTGTTTTGTAACTTTCAACTTTATAACATTTAACCTTCAACCTGTCTGCCAAAAAGCAGGCTTTCAACCTTTAACCTTTAGACTAATTGGTTACAACAATGCGTTGAATAGCTTCTCCTTGTTCGTTGTATATTTTAACAAAATAAACACCTTGCTTAAGGTCTTTAATGGTAAGTTCTGAACCTATGTAATCATTATAGTGTAACATTATCTTTCCTGTAATATCATATAAAGTAATGTTAACTGGTTTAGTACTTCCAAAAACCAAGGTTGTTGTTCCATTAGATGGGTTGGGGTAAATTGTTTTTAGCAATTTATCTTCCTTGTTTTCATTTATAGAAAGGTTGGAATTACATAACAATTCAACTTCTTCTTGTGTTAATGCTCTATTCCAATAGCGAATATCGTCTATTGTGCCCTTCATAAAATAAGGATCTTTATTAGTATTGGGGTCGTGTTGACCAATAACTCCAGGTGAACTAGAATATGCCATCGGACCTCC
>JBKHVV010000071.1:0-9773 GCA_046569885.1 Bacteroidia bacterium | reverse complement strand
CTTTTTTAAGATGTCCCTCTCCATCTTAGTATCGTAAAGCTCTTTTTTTAAACGTACAATTTCTTCCTGTTCGGGAGTTTTATTTTTCGTTTCATAAGCATCGAATCTCCCCAATTTATACTCTTTCTTCCAACGCTTTAAGTTGTCGTAACTTACGTTTAGTTCTTTAGCAACATTGATGACGTCTAAACGCTCATTGCTCATCTCTACAGCTTTTATCTTGAATTCTTTGCTGTAATACTTCTTTTCTCGTTTCATAATTTAAAGTTAGCACTTCGGGGCGTAACTTTTTTGTCCACTCAAAGGTAGGAACTCCAATTTACACCACAACTGTAAGTGGAGATAAGCACAACGTTCAACTCAACGAAGCGAAAGGTATTTACTTTGTGAGCATCCAAACGGAGCAAGGGGAAAGAACAACATTGAAGTTGGTGGTGGAGTAAAACCAATTAAGAATTACGAATGAAGAATTAAAAATTACGAAGGCTATGTCTTTCGTACAGGCAAGGGGAAAAGTTAAAGATTTCTCGATGCTCCGACATACTTAGCTTAGGCTTGACAGAGGGGAATAAAAAAATGTTTCGTCCTAGAAAATGTTGGGTTTAACTGTTAAACGGCAGTAATAAAATAGTTGCTTACTCTTAGCACGCTAACACGTTCGTACATTATTTATCAACTTTTCAATCAAAAATCTTTTGTTGAATAAAAAATACTTTTTATCTTCGCAGCCCCAATTTCGGGAAAAAAGACGAATAAAATACTTATAAAACGTGGATACATTAAGCTATAAAACCGTGTTTGCAAACAAAAACACCGCCACCAAAGAGTGGGTTGTGGTAGATGCAAATGGTCAAACTTTAGGGCGTTTAGCCAGTAAAGTAGCCAAAATTATTAGAGGAAAAAACAAAACCAATTACACTCCTCACGCAGATTGTGGCGACAACGTAATTGTAATTAACGCTGAAAAAGTGGTGCTTACAGGTAAAAAAATGACCGAGAAAGAGTACGTTAGATACACAGGATATCCCGGTGGTCAGCGTTTTACATCTCCTCAAGAGTTGTTGGCAAAGCATCCTGAGCGTGTATTAGAAAAGGCTGTAAGAGGAATGCTACCTAAAAACAAATTGGGCAGAGCCATCTATGGCAACCTAAAAGTAATAGTGGGTTCTGAGCATAAATTTGAAGCTCAAAAACCTAAAGTAATCAATATAGACGCTATTAAGTAATACGGAATATGAACACAATCAATAAAATTGGCAGAAGAAAAACAGCTGTAGCAAGAGTATATCTTGCAGAAGGAAAAGGCGAAGTACATATCAACGGAAGAGAGTTAAAGAACTATTTTCCTATTGCTACTCAACAAGCTAAAGTGAATCGCCCATTTGAACTAACTTCTACAGAAGGTAAATACGATGTTACCGTAAATGTAGATGGTGGCGGCATTACCGGACAAGTAGAGGCTGTTAGAATGGCAATTTCTAGAGCATTGGTAGAAGTTAATGCTGACTACAAAACGCTGTTGAAAGCTGAAAAATTACTTACTCGCGACCCACGTATGGTTGAACGTAAAAAACCAGGTCAGAAAAAAGCCCGTAAGAAATTCCAGTTTAGTAAACGTTAATAATTTAAATATTCTAAAGAGCGCTCAACCATGGGCGCTTGTTTAGCATCTAAACCACTTCGGACCGCGAAAGCGCTACCAAAGGGTTGCTGAAATAAATAAAAAACAGTAAAAAGAAAGTAAACAAAACACATGGCAAACAAAACAAACTTTAATGAATTATTAGATGCCGGAGCACACTTCGGACACCTAAAAAGAAAGTGGAATCCAAAAATGGAACAATACATTTTTGGTGAGAAAAAAGGCATCCACATCCTTGACCTTAACAAAACCGTAATTAAAATTGACGAAGCCGCAGGTGCTATTAAGCAAATTGCGAAGTCTGGAAGAAAAATTCTGTTTGTGGCAACCAAAAAACAAGCCAAGCAAATTGTTTCGGATTTAGTAAAACCAACCACCATGCCCTACGTTACAGAGCGTTGGAGTGGCGGAATGCTTACCAACTTTGCTACTATTCGCAAAGCCATTCGTAAAATGAACACCATTGACAAAATGGCTACGGATGGAACATTTGCAAACATGAACAAAAAAGAGCGTTTGCAAGTATCTCGTTTAAGAGAAAAATTAGAAAAACAATTCGGAAGTATTTCCGATATGACACGTATTCCAGCAGCATTGTTTATCGTTGACGTGAAAAGAGAGCACTTAGCCATTAAAGAA
The DNA here is from genome assembly GCA_046569885.1 of Bacteroidia bacterium. Classification (GTDB taxonomy): domain Bacteria; phylum Bacteroidota; class Bacteroidia; order Flavobacteriales_D; family Parvicellaceae; genus JBKHVV01. Next base: position 7,492 of record JBKHVV010000071.1, on the reverse strand, counting down.
GCTAAGCGTTTAGCTATTCCCGTATTTGGAATTGTAGATACCAACTCTGACCCAGATGGTGTTGACTTTTTAATTCCTGCCAATGATGATGCTACGAAATCTATCTCTAAAATTGTTGGCATAATGACTGACGCTATTAAAGAAGGTTTAGAAGAAAGAAAAGCTACCAAAGACAAAGCTCCAGAAGCAGCGGAAAAATCTAAAAAAGAACAAAACGCAGAGGCAGAAGCCGAATAACGTTATAAACATTTAATTATCATGAGTACAACAACAATGATTACAGCTGCACAAGTAAACGAACTAAGACAAAAAACCGGTGCTGGTATGATGGACTGCAAAAAAGCCCTTACCGAAGCAAACGGTGATATGGATGCAGCCATTGACTATCTAAGAAAACAAGGACAAAAAGTAGCTGCAAAACGTGAAGATAGAGCTGCTACCGAAGGTTTGGTTATAGCTAAGGTAACTGCTAATGGCGCCAAAGGAGTTTTAGTTTGCGTAAACTGCGAAACAGATTTCGTTGCTAAAAATGCAGACTTTGGCAAATTTGCCGATACTATTGCAGACATTGCACTTAACTCATCTGCTTCTAACGTTGATGAATTGAAATCACAAGATTTTCAAGGAACTACTATTGCAGAAAAAATTATTGAGCAAACAGGTATCATTGGTGAAAAAATAGATATTTCAGGTTTTGGAATCATCAATGCAGCTAAAGTTGTAGCATACAATCACCCAGGAAATCAAATTGCAACCATTGTTGGTTTTAACAAAGCAACCACAGATGATTTAGGAAAACAAGTAGCCATGCAAGTTGCCGCTATGGCACCAATCGCTGTTGACAATGATACCGTTCCTGCTGATGTTATAGCTAAAGAATTAGAAATTGCTAAAGAATTAGCCATGCAAGAAGGCAAACCAGCTGATATGGCTGAGAAAATTGCTCACGGAAGATTGAATAAATTTTACAAAGAAAGCACCTTGCTAAACCAAGAATTTGTTAGAGACAACAAAAAAACAGTTAAACAATTTATCCAAGAAGCAGATAAAGATTTAACCGTAACAGATTTCAAGAGAATATCACTATCAATTTAATTTTATATGAAAAAGAGAACTTCGGTTCTCTTTTTTTTTAACTATACTTGCACCAATGAAGTACAAAAGAATACTCCTAAAATTAAGTGGCGAAGCCCTGATGGGCGACAAGCACTTTGGTATTGACAACGAAATACTAAAGCAATACGCCCAAGAAATAAAAACGATTGTTGATGCTAAAGTAGAGATTGCTATTGTAATTGGTGGCGGTAATATTTTTAGAGGCGTGCAAGCTGAGCAAGGCGGTATGGATCGCACACATGGCGACTATATGGGTATGCTGGCAACCATGATTAATAGTATGGCTTTACAATCTGCGCTCGAAGCGGTTGGTATTCAAACCCGATTACAATCTGCCATTGAAATGAAAGCCATTGCAGAGCCATTCATTCGTAGAAGAGCCATGCGTCATTTAGAAAAAGGACGTGTAGTAATTTTTGGTGCAGGAACAGGAAATCCATTCTTCACAACAGATTCGGCTGCCTCGTTAAGAGCCATAGAAATGGATGCCGATGCGATATTGAAAGGCACTCGTGTAGATGGTATTTACACTGCAGACCCATTAAAAGACAAATCAGCAAAAAAATTCGATGCCATTACATTTGATGAATGCTATTCAAAAGGACTAAACGTGATGGACATGACGGCATTTACCTTGTGTAAAGAAAACAACTTGCCAATTATCGTGTTCAACATGAATATTTCGGGCAATCTAAAAAAATTAGTTCAAGGCGAAAAAGTAGGTACCATCGTTCAGAACGCGTAATTGTTTTTATATTTGAGCCTCATTTTTTAGTAAGGTTATGGAAGAAATAGACATGGCAGTAGACGAAGCAAAGGCTTCTATGCAAAAAGCAATACAGCATTTGGAGCAAGAACTTGTTAAAATTCGCGCTAGTAAAGCAACTCCATCAATGCTCGATAGTGTTCGGGTAGATTATTATGGCTCACCAACACCACTAAGCCAAGTAGCTAACGTGAATACCTTAGATGCGCGCACCATTACCGTACAGCCATGGGAAAAAGCCATGCTTGAACCAATTTGTAAAGGAATTACGCTTGCCAATTTAGGACTAAATCCGCAGAATAACGGAGAAGTAGTAATTATTAGCGTTCCACCACTTACCGAAGAAAGACGTAAAGACTTGGTGAAAAAAGTAAAAGCAGAAGGCGAACATGCTAAAGTTAGCATTAGAAGTGCTCGAAAAGACGCCAACGATTTTATTAAAAAATTAGATGGCGTTTCTGAAGATTTGATAAAAAATGGAGAAGACCAAGTGCAAAAATTAACCGATTCTTTTTCAGTAAAAGTTGAAGAACTTATCGCTAAAAAAGAAAAAGACATTATGACGGTTTAGAAAATGAATAGTGATAAATGAAAAATTGAAAAATCATCATTCTTAATTCTTAATTTTTAACTTGTAATTGAATTCACGCCCAAACTTTAGTTCCTTCTGAACAGTTTTTGCAGATGTCTATTTCGCTGCGCGATTTTAAAATAGCTCTTCTAAAGTTGTTGTAAGCACTATTTTTCCAAACGTTTTCTAAAGTGGTTTCTTGCAAATTGCCCAAGCGGTGCGTGGCGTCTTTATCAAAGCAACAAGGTACTACTAAGCCATCCCACGTTACAACGCATGAATGCCACATGCGCCAACATTGGTTTACCATTTTGTTTTTTAAAGAAAACGTGCCATCTTTATTTTGCTTGTAGCGGCTGTATTTTTCTATGGTTGGTATCAAAGAGTTCCCGTGTTTGTAATCGTACACTTGAGCAGTTTTAAAACGAATTTCATCTACGCCTAAGTCTTTTGCCAATTGCTTTACGCCTTCAATTTGATGTTCGTTGGGTTTTACTACTAAAAATTGAAAAATAACGTGAGGCGTGGCACTTTTCAATTCTTTTTTCCATTTCAAAATATTCTTTGTGCCTTCAATTACTTTTGTCAAATCACCATGAACACGGTACTGTTCGTACACATCTTGCGTAACACCATCAATAGAAACAATTAATCTATCTAAGCCCGATTCAACGGTTTTTTTTGCCACTTGGTCGGTTAAAAAATGGGCGTTGGTACTGGTGCTGGTAAACATGTTTTTGCTGTGCGCATGGCTTACCATATCTAAAAATTTAGGATTGATAAATGGTTCGCCTTGAAAATAAAAATTCACATAAATGCTATGCTTACTTGCTTCGTCAATAATTTTTTGGTTGAGGTCTGTTTTTAAATTTCCTGTTTCGCGGGTAAATTGTTTTAATCCACTAGGGCATTCGGGGCAACCTAAGTTGCATGCTGTTGTGGGTTCTATCGAAAGTGCCATTGGTTTACCCCAAAGAATGGGAGTTTTTAACCAACGAGAAAGATGATAGCTCAACCAAATTTTAAATCCGTTAAACACTCTTGCAAATGTTAGTTTAGATAAAAAATTACGTGTATGTACATCTAAAAGCATCTTAACAAAGGTAGTAAAACGTGTTAACGTGTTATGGTATTAGTCTATAATTGTTTTTACAAATTATAGATACTAAACCTTCACCTTTTTCGCCCTGAGCTTGCGAAGTGCAACCTTCAACTACAAAGAAAAGTTTGATTCTTCAGTAAAAAACCCCAAAAAAAGCCCTTCCGAATAATCCGAAGGGCTTTTTTCTAATTATCTTAATTATTTTTACTTCATCAATATTAGTTTCTTATTAGCAGAAGTTATATTCTGACCAACTAAGCGAACAGTATATGTGCCTGCAGGAAGTTCCGAAACATTAACGGTTTGTTCTCCTGTATTAACGGACGTACTGAAAATCATTTTGCCTGCTAAGTCAAATACTTGAAGTTCGTTATAATTATCGGTGTTGTTTATATTGACCACTCCTGTTGTTGGATTTGGATAAACATTAAACACCTTGTTCATTGCTTCGTCTAATTGTTCGGCACTAAGTACACTATAAAACCAATCGTGCGCTATGGTTATTATTTCATTAGCGTTGGCAGCATCCAACATTTCCATACCAACTCCCACATAAACAATTTTATACGTAGAATTATAGTAACGAAGTCCCCCTATTCTGGTACTCGTAGCGTAGGTAAAAATTGAAGTCGCACCATTATTGGTAGTAAATTCATCTGGATAAAAATACGACCCTCCATAATAATTATTTATAGTTGCAGAAGTTGCACCTCCGTAAATAGCATCTGTTGGAACAGCCGTCAACGAAGAGTTGGTTGTTCCGCCATCAGCTTTGTAAGCCGCGTGTAAATAATCTTTATAGAAGTTAGTTTTTGCAGTAGTCTTATAACTACTTGTTGCGTCTGCTATTTCCCAACCAATATCTTGACCGGCTAAAAATAAGTTTCCTCCATTATCCAAGAAACTTTCAAGGGCGGGAATCTCATCATCTGTCAAAGAAGGAAAAGTCCATCCAACATTATAATAAATATTGTTTACTCCTATTAATGATGACGTAGAACTTAATTCTTTAGATATTACATCTGTAGTTCCTGCTGCGCTCGCTTGGCCAGCTGCTGCTAAGCCATCAGCATAAACAGAAGCCCAATTTGTAGCATTACCAACAGTTCCACTACCCAAACCTCCAGTGTTGTGGACTATTAAATCTGTAACGTTCGCAATTACGTACATTTTTTCTATCAAAATGGGTGATGTTGGAGCGGATACCGAACTTACTGAAAGCACATAACTAGATACTGCTGCAGAAGTTCCGGGAACAATATCCACAGTAATACTATTAGTAGCTCCTGCAGCCGTAGTTACTGTTCCGGTTGTTCCAAATGTAGATGAATTTACCGTAAAACTACTAGACCAATCTCCTGGAGCATCTGATGTTAAGGTATAAATAAAATCTTCACTTGATCCTCCTAGGTTTATGGAAGATAGAGAAAAGCTGGTTGTAGAACTGTTTGTTCCTAATGCACTTTTTACGCCATTATTGTCTAAGGAATAATTAATAATAGGGTCGTATGCTGTGCCTGAATTTAAAATTTCTTTTGTTGATGTATTTTGAACAAACGCCACCACTTTGATGTTGGCCATATCCCATGCTGCATCCTCATTGTACGAATAGTTAAACGTAACGGTAGAACCTATTGAAGCTGGGGTGTACGCATCTCCCGAAGAAGATGGCATCATTTTGCGAAACACATTAGGAAAGTGTGTCTCTCCATTCGACCCAGGAGGCGAAGTATAGTCTATTGGATTCTCAACAATGGCGGCATACAATTTGTACGTTCCGCCAGCAACAGTTCCTACGGTTTTTACATCAATAACAACATCTCTGTAAGAACCCATATCGGTTTCTGTTACCTTGATGCTTATTGGACTGCTTGCTGAGAAGTAATCATCTACATCATCTTGTGAAAAGCCACCGGGCTGAGCACTTTTATAATTTCCACCCATAAATATACCTGGCACACCTGTTACGCCATAGTAACTAACGCGGTCTGCAACTTCTGTAGGATTATAGGCGTTCATGGGGTCTGTTCCGGGCCATGAGGTGTGGTACGCAATATGCCTAACCACATCAGGATTCGGAATTAGTATTGTGGATTCAAATCCTGGATTTTGCTGAGCACAGGGACCACAACTGGCTTGTGTGAAATGCTCAAAAAGTGGAAATCTTGGGGCTTGCAAAAATGCTATATTGCCCATAACGATAATCCCAAAAATTGATAGTAATGTCTTTTTCATACTTAATAGTTTTATTGGTTCATCCGATAAATCTAAATATTAATTTGCACAATACCAAAAAAATAGCAATTAAATTGTGCAAAAATCAACTTCATTATTAGATTTCTAAAACCCACTTTTTATTTAGGCTAATGTTTGTGTAATATGTGTATAACCCGTAACATTGTGCTTCAAAATTTCACAAAAAATGAGCAATATTAAAACGTACGTAAACGACAACAAAGACAGATTCATTAACGAACTGATAGACTTATTAAAAATACCTTCGGTAAGTGCCGACCCAAAATATGCCGCAGATGTTAGACGCTGCGCTGAAGCTGTAAAAAAATCATTATTGGATGCTGGTGTAGATAGCGCAGAAATTTGCGAAACCAAAGGACATCCTATTGTGTATGGCGAAAAAATGATTGACCCATCAAAGCCAACCGTTTTGGTGTATGGTCACTACGATGTGCAACCAGCAGACCCTTTAGAATTGTGGGATTCTCCTCCGTTTGAGCCAGTGATTAAGAAAACTGCTGTGCATCCTGATGGGGCTATTTTTGCACGTGGTGCGTGTGATGACAAAGGTCAAATGTATATGCACGTTAAGGCCTTTGAGTTGATGATAAAAACCAATTCGCTGCCATGTAACGTAAAGTTTATGATTGAAGGCGAAGAAGAAGTGGGCTCTGACAATTTAGGCACATTTGTAAAAGAAAACAAAGCCAAGCTAAAAGCAGATGCTATTTTAATTTCAGATACATCTATCATTGCCAACGATGCGCCTTCTATTGAAACGGGCTTGAGAGGTTTGGCATATATGGAAGTAGAAGTGATTGGCGCAAACCGTGATTTACACAGCGGTGTGTATGGTGGTGCGGTGGCAAATCCTATCAACGTGTTGTGCAAAATGATTGCCTCATGCCATGATGAAAATTTTCACATTACCATTCCTGGTTTTTACGATAGAGTACAAGAGCTAAGCGCAGACGAACGTACAGAAATGGCTAAAGCACCATTCAATTTAGAAGACTACAAAAAAGACCTCAACATAGACGATATACAAGGCGAAAAAGGATACAGCACCATTGAGCGCACAGGTATTCGTCCAACCTTAGATGTAAACGGCATTTGGGGTGGCTACACAGGTGAAGGTGCTAAAACGGTACTGCCATCAAAAGCCAACGCAAAAATTTCTATGCGTTTGGTACCCGACCAAAGTTCTAAAGAAATAGAAAAATTATTCATTGATTATTTTAAATCCATTGCGCCAAAATCTGTGAAAGTAAGCGTGAAATTACACCACGGTGGTGAGCCAGTGGTAACGCCAACTAATTCTGTTGCGTACCGTGCTGCCAGTAAAGCTATGGAAGAAACTTATGGCAAAAAACCTATCCCAACACGTGGCGGAGGAAGTATTCCGATTGTAGCATTATTCAAGCAAGAATTGGGCATTGATAGTTTATTGTTTGGCTTTGGTTTAGATTCGGATGCATTGCACTCGCCTAACGAGCACTACGGCATTTTTAACTACCTAAAAGGCATCGAGACTATTCCATTGTTTTATAAGTATTTTGTGGAAGGGGAATAACAACCTCTCCCCTAGCCCCTCTCCGAAAGAGAGGGGTTTTTGTTTCTATTTAAATTATTTATCTTCGCTTCAACTAGCTAATAAATTCTTTATGAAAAAAATTGATTTTTGGTTAATTGGTATTTTCTT
>JBKHVV010000070.1:0-9921 GCA_046569885.1 Bacteroidia bacterium | reverse complement strand
CTTTTTTAAGATGTCCCTCTCCATCTTAGTATCGTAAAGCTCTTTTTTTAAACGTACAATTTCTTCCTGTTCGGGAGAGGTATTTATACAGTAATTGCTACGGGAAACAATCAGGTAGATACAAAGCAATTGGAAGTTATAAGGTAGGAAAATAGTATAAAATCAATTAATTTTATGTCATCCCATTCCGATACTTCTGGATAGGGATGACATTTTTCTATGCAAATTATCAAGATCATATTAGAACTTTTAATTTCTCTCCCGACACAGAATACCCCTTAAGTGCAGAAATTTTCCTAGCTCAAAGAAACATCGTGTATCATTAGAACATCAAACTGCGAATTATTTTTTACTGAGCTCACTTCAATGGTAGCTTTTACCGGAAAGTTTATTTTGTTGATATTTCCATTCCAGAAGCTGCTTGGAATAACAATTGGGTGTGGTAAGGAAAACACAGGTTGGTAATACATGGGGTTATTAAACGATGCAACCAAATGGGTTTGTGATGCCATACTTCCCATTTTATCAACAAGTGTTATCGTAAACATTAATTCTTCATCCATTAATACATTGCTCCAATCATCAGGTTTTGTCCATTCAAATTTTGGTTTAAGAATAAGTTGTTTGATTTCTATAAAATCATTTCGATTTGTAAGGATAAACTCTTTTTTAGAGTCCTGTTGAGTGAAGGTCATTACAATATCATTTTTTATTTGATTTATAGATTCTGACGTGTAATAAGTACTCCTTCCCGTTCCATGTTTTGCAATTAAACGAGACGAAGCCATCTCGGTTAATATTTTCTTTACCGAAGGAAGAGGGATGTTTAATCGTTCAGCAATTTCCCCTGACTTAGTACCAGGATGATTTTCAATAAACGTATGAATCATTTTTTCTCTGTGGCTTAAGTGTTGATGACTCTTTTGAACCTCTAGTTTTTGCTCCAATTTGTTTTGAATGTTATTCAAACAGCTTAGAAAAAATCTAACCCATGAACTAATATTTTCTCCAGGACGTTGCTGTTGACACTCCATAAGCACTTTATAATATTCTCCTTTACGCTGCTCTATTTCATGTTCAAAGCTAACGTATTGCACCCAAGAATATCCATGCTTTAACAATAGCAGAGTTCCTATCAATCGACTAAGTCTACCATTTCCATCTTGAAAAGGATGAATGCTTAAAAAATCATAAACAAAAACGGCCGTTTTGACAATAGGATGGGTAATAGTATCCTTAGCATACCAATCAATTAGCCCCCTCATTGCATCTTCCGTTTCTATACCAGGTGGAGTGGTGTCGAATATGGTAGTTTTTTTTCCCGTTGTTTTATCCTCTGCCTCCACAGAGTTCGGCAACTGCTTATAATTTCCCTTATGCCAATGGTCTTTATCGCTTAGCTTTAACAGGGTATTATGTAGGTTTTTAAGCGAACTTTCTGTTACAGGAATATCCTTGTAGGTTTCGGAAATAATATCCAAGGCATTAAAATAGCCCAGTACTTCTTGTCTATCACGCTCTTCAAATTTTTCAATGCGCACGCTATCAAAAATAAGTGCCCTTACCTCGTCATTGGTCATCTTAGAACCCTCAATGCGTGTTGAAGCTCCGATACTCTGAACTGTGGCGATAGATTTTAGTTCTCTAAGTGTTTGGCGCCCCTCCCTTCTTACAATATTTTCCCAAGACCCACCAAATTTATCAATAGCACTGATTTCATTGACTAACTCAAAGTCAATAGCCAACTCAAATGTATATGTTTTTGTCGTCATAAATATTAATTTAGATACGAATTGATGCGCAAATATACGATAATTATTTAATAATCCAAATAAAAATGATACGCATTGATACGTAAAAATACCAATCAGATTCGATGTACTTAGAGAGAAAAATTACCTGACGTGTTTCGTAAAAGATAAAAATTACCTATCTTGCATCATACCATAAGTTTTTTCATGTGTTTTAATCGCCATTTGTATTTATTAACTATAAAAACTGATTTCAAGGTAAGGATTAAAAATTGAACTTTTGAGAGTGAAGGGTGTTTTTTATCCCCCGCTAGCGCGAGTTTAATGAAATGTAACTCGTGCTAAATAAAAAGGGCACAACGTACTACCGTAGTATTTTAACCCCTCTTTATCTCCCCTAAAAGGGGAGAAGTTTGAGAATTAAAAAAGCCGCCCTATAGGTTTTTATTTCATTTTATTCAAAAGAAAAAGTCGCCCACTCCCGAGCGACTTTTTACCACCTTACTTTTAAAAACAGATTTAATTTTAGAAACCTAAACTGCAATTAAACTTGTTTTGATTATTATAACTGATTTTTTAGAAAAAGGTTACAAAAAAATTACTTTGTTACCATTTTAGCCGCTTCTTTACCTACTAAAGTACCAATAGCCACGCCCATTCCGCCCATTCGCACAGCACAAAAAATATTTTTCGACAATGATTTTATAATGGTTTCTTTTGAATCGCCAACACCCATAATTCCCGCCCAGCGCATATCAACTTCGTGGGGTGTATTTGGTAAAATAACTTCTTTTAAAAGTCTTTCCAATTGTTGTTGAATTTGCTTTGTTAGCGCTAATTCATCGGTAGTTTCGCCTTTAAAATCCAAATTTCTGCCACCACCAAACAGCACTCGATTATCAATATTTCTAAAATAATAATAGCCTTTATCGTAGTGAAACGTTCCTTTTAGTTTTAAATTTTTGACGGGTTTTGTAATTAAAACCTGAGCTCTTGCAGGGTTTACATCTAATTTTGGTAATAATTTTTTGGCAAAACCATTAGTGCATACAATCACTTTTTTGAATGCAAAATCACCAATATTGGTAGTCATTTCGCCATTGTTAGAAAGTGTTTTTACTTCTACATTATTTAGAATCAAAATACCCAAATCATGTGCTTTTTGAAGCAATGATAGTGCTAATTTTCCTGTATTTATCTGCGCTTCGTAGTTGTTTTTTATAATGTGTTGTGTGTTGCTAAAATCAAATTTTTTAATGCTTTTGTCAGAAGAATCAAAAACATTTTTTCCAATAAAACTTAGATTTTTATTGATGTTAGAAAGATTATCCAAACAATGCTCGTAAACGTTTTGGTCGTGTTTGGAAGAGGTAAACAATTCATACCCACCATAATTTTTCAAGTCGAAATGTTTCTCAGGGATTAATTTTTTTAATGCATTTAAGCCATCCCATCGCTTCTCAACCAAATTTATAGCATAATCAAGATTATGTTTAGAAATGTCATCTAAAATCTCGGAGAAACTACCAAAACACGCAAAACCAGCGTTTTTTGTACTTGCACCATGGGGTAAAATACCACGTTCCAAAATAATTACCTTTGCTTTAGGCGCTTTTTTCTTGATGAAAATAGCCGTAGTCAAACCAACAATTCCGCTGCCTATAATGCAATAATCAACATCTGACAGAAAATATTTTTTTTCCCAATAGCTTAACATTTGGTGTGGAATTTGCGTAACATTTGCATCATAACGGTATTATTAAAAATTAACATTAAAAAAATTACGATATTTGTAACTAATTAAGGGTAAACCCGTGCATAAATTACTGGCAAACATACTACTAATTTTTAGCTTTTCGCTACTGTCTTTTTCTGTATTGTCGCAGGAAGAAGAAAAGAACAGAATAGTTCTATCTACAGATAAAAAGGGAATTACGGATGAAACTGGAAAAAAGCTTTCAGGAATTCAGGTTGTTATCAAAAAAAATGGAACTGTTATTGAGACATTAACGACTACAACTAGTGGGAAAATTCCAGAAGTGGAGCTTCCTATGGGATACGTTTATGAGTTTCTTTTTTCAAAACCTGGTTATGTTAATTCAACCATTCAAGTTGATGTAAAAAAGGGCTATTTTCCTGATGATTTTAAAGCTCATGAAAGCACAGGAGGTATTGTCAGAAATTTTGATTTTGACATGACCATGTACAAGGCGGTTCCGAATGTAGATTATTCTATAATTTCATCGAAACCAAGAGCAAAAGCGGGTTTTACAAAGGGAGATGTAGATTGGGATCAATACTACATTGACTCAAGAAAAAACGAAATAGAGGGATTTTTAGATAGAATAGAAGAGCAACTTAAAAAGATTGAAGAAGAATTTCAAAACCTAATTAAGCAAGGAGATGCTGCCGTTGCTTCTGGCAACTATGGAGGTGCGCTTGAATTTTATAAAAAAGCGCAACAAATGCGTCCAGACGACCCTGTGGTGAAGGCAAGAATTGAAGCCGTTAATCAAAAAATTAAAGAAAAAGAAGAAGAAGAACGTAAGCAAAAAGAGTTTGAAAAAGTGATTGCCGAAGGCGATGCGCTGTTGGCTCAAGATAAATTAGACGAAGCGATTGCCAAGTATAAAGCTGCTCAAACTATTTTGCCACTGAGTAAAGTGCCTGCTCAAAAAATTGCAGAAGTTGAAAAGCGAAGAAAAGAATTAGAACTTATCGCACTTAAAAAGAAGTACGATGGATTAATTCAAGAAGCCGATAAATTGTTTGCTGATACTAAATTAGAAGAATCAAGGGCGAAATATCAAGAAGCATCAACACTTTTTAGTACAGAGACGTATCCAAAACAACAAATCATAAAAATTGACCAACTAATTGCTGAGAAAAAAAGAAAAGAAGCCGAATTTGCGAAGTTAGTGAGCGAGGGCGACCAAGCATTTACCATTCAGCAGTTTGATGGCGCTATTGCAAAATATCAGCAAGCACTTACCATTTTTGACAAGCAAGAAGTAAGAGATAAAATTACAAAGGTAGAAGAAGCCAAACGCAGAAAAGAAGAATTAGAACGTAAAGAAAAACAATATACCGAGTTAATGGCTTCTGCCGAAAAAGCCGTAGTTGCTAAGCAGTACGACAATGCGATTAGCTTATTTCAACAAGCATCTAATTTATTTTCAGATAGACCATTGCCTAAAGAACGCATCAATTTTGTGCAACAATTAAAGCAAAAAGAAGAAGAAGAACGCAAGCGAAAAGAGTTGTATAATCAACTTGTAGATAAAGCAAACAAACAGTTTGACGCTAAAGAATATGCTCAAGCAAGAGATAATTACAACGAAGCGTTAAAATTATTTCCAGGTGATGCTTACGCAAAAAAACGCTACGATGAAGCAGTGCAAAAACTTCGTGAAATTGAAGAAGAAAAAAGACGCTTAGCAGAGCTTGAAAAAAAATACAACGATTTCATTGCGCAAGGCGATAACTTTAAAAATACCGAAAAATACAATGAAGCAATAGCATCGTACACACAAGCATTGAGCATAAAACCAAACGATGCCGTAGCCAATCAAAAAATTACGGAAGTAAAAAAATTGATTGAGCAAAAAGAAGCAGAACGTCAAAAACGTGTCGAATACGCTACACTTGTAACGGAGGCTACACGCTTGTTTAACACTACCGATTATCAAAACTCAATTATAAAATACAAAGAAGCGTTGGCGCTTTATCCAAATGAAAATTATCCTAAAGACCAGATAAAAATTGCAGAGCAGAAATTGCGCGAAAAGCAAGAAGAAGAAAGACGTTTAGCCGAAGAAAAAAAGAAAAAAGAAGATTATCAAAACTTCATTACTCAAGCAGATGATAGATTTAATGCCAAGAGTTATGAGGAAGCGATTTCTTTTTATAGAAAGGCACAAGCAATTTTTCCAAACAATCCTTATGCCGGAGAAAAAATTAAAGAGGCAGAACGCCAACTTCGTTTAATTGCAGAAGAAGAATCGCGTAAAAAAACTCAACAAGAGCGTGAAGCAGAATTTAAACGATTAATAGAGCAAGGCGACCAGTTTGTAACACAACAAGAATTTGAAAAAGCAAAAAGTTCATTTAACAAAGCATTAGCACTGAACGATACTCCTGAAGTTCGCAAAAAAATTCAAGAGGTTGACAAACTTATCGCAGAATACAATGCTAAAAAACAAAAAGAAGCCGAAGAAAAAGCACTTAACGAACAATACAGTAAGTTGATTGCAGAAGCCGATAAAGCCTTTGAAACAGGCAATTATAATGGTGCTAAACTCACGTATCAAAAAGCGTTGACGTATAAACCAAACGAAGCATATCCGAAAAATAAAATCAAAGAAATTGATGATTATCTTCAACGAGAATTAGAAAATAAAAACAAAGAATTTTCTGAACAACAAAAACGCCAGCAATTTCAAACACTCATAAAAAGTGGTGATGAAGCCGTAAAAGCTAAAAATTATTCTGGTGGAATTAACTATTACAAAGAAGCGCAAAAACTATATCCAAGCGATGCTACTGTTCAACCAAAAATAGATGAGGCGCAACGTTTGTGGGATGCTGATAAAGCTAATTTAGCATCGAGCGAAGAAACAAAAATGAAACGCGAACAATATAACAACGCCATTGCACTTGCCGACAGAGCCTTTGCAGAAGGTATTTATGATAGAGCCATTTCTAAGTATCAAGAAGCGCAAACTATTTTGCCTTCCGAAAAATATCCGCAACAGCAAATGGATTTAATTAACAAGAAAAAACAAGAATTAGCAAATCAAAACAATACCAACGAAGCGCAGGTAAAGTATAATGAATACATTTCAAAAGCTAATTCTGAACGCGATAACGAAAATTATATCGAGGCAATTTCATTCTATAATCAAGCTTTGTCTGTAAAACCAAACGATGCGTACGCTACAACAGAAATTCAACGCATCAACAAAAAGTTAGGTGAAGGTGCCAAGAACAAACAATACAACGATATCATTACAAAAGCGGATGGATATTTTGGTCAGAAGAGTTACGATTTAGCCATTTCTCAATACGAGCAAGCACTTTCTTTTAAACCTGGTGATAGCTATGCTAATCAAAAAATTCGTGAAATAAAAGCCATTCAACAAGCTGAAAAAGATAAACAAAACCAGCAGGTGGTTACTACGCAACAGCAAACACAAACTACGCAGCAAACTACCGTTACTACTAACAAAGAAGGTGGCTTAATAAACATTGAAGGCTACAAGCAAGTGAACATGACCGAAGAAGAAATTTTGGCTGCGATGGAAAAATCGGTGGATGATAACAGCTATACGCGTCCGCAAATAATTGAAAACACAGACAACGAAAACACTTCGCGTCAATATCGCCAATCTACCAACCAAACAGAAAGTACTACAAAATTATCTCAAGAGTATGGCGATTTGAATCCTGCTATTCCTCAAAACGAGTGGGAAGAAAAGCAACGCATCGTTACATCCAATCAATATAAATCAACAGAAGAATATCAAACTAAAGAACTAGAAAATACGCTTATTGATGAGAATAGAAGAGAATTAATGCTCTCAGAACACGAAAGAATTAGCAATGATAATGTAAAAAAAGAAACGGACATAACTTCCAAAGCAGATGTTAAGCGCGATGATTTGGATAAACAATACAACACAAAACAAACCGAAAGAGCGCAGGATGAATTAGTGAAAGATTTTAGAAGAGAATCGTTTATTGCAGAGGTACAAGCCAACGACCAAAAAAATACCGAAACTCAATCTGAAAAAGCCCAACAAGACATAGCGCAAAGTGTTGTTTTAAAAGAATCGTATGAGTTGGTAGAAACAAAACGAATGTCAGAAAATAAAGATGCTGATGATTCACGTATCTTGAACAATGAGCGTTTAGAAGACTTTAACCAACAGCAAATTGAACAAAACAAAAAACTTTCAGACAAGAGCACAGCATTGTCTTTAGCAAATACTCAGGCGTTTGATGACATTCAAACACGCATTGCAGAAGAAGCTATTGAAAACGACCAACCTCGTGAACAAACCATTAATGAGTACGAAAAATACGAAGATCAGCGCACATTTTTGTTGAATGATTTCTCTGAGAAAAACGTAGCTAAAAGTTTAGACCATCAAAAAGAAATGGACAATAATGTTACCAAAACGCAAGAGTCATTTTTAAATAAAGATGAAAATCGCCTTAATGCCAACAGCGAGTTACAATTGTACAATGAGCAAGCGCTTCAAACGTCTACGGATATTCAAAACAAACAAAATGTGAGTACTCAAGAGAACTACAAATTTTTTGACGAAGCAAAAACAGAGCAGGCTTATAAAGATGAAAAGGCAGATGAGCGAAGAGACAGAGTAGTGGAAGATTCTAAAAATGTAGAACAAAAAAATACAGAAGTTACAAATAATCAGTCGTCATTTGCGCAAAACAAAACACAAACCATCAACGAACAATTAGAAGAAAACACGTCTAAAAAATCTCAAGACGCAGAAAAAGGGATTGTTTCGCAAGAAAATAATTCTTCTTCGATCAATCAATACACAGAACAAAACGTTAAAACATCGTCTCAACAAACCGACCAATCGGTGAGTCGCACACAAACTACTAATGAAAAATTAGAAGAAGATGCGAGTAAAAGCCCAACGTATGTGTCAGACCAATTGACAGATAATTTGGCGTTGAAATATCCAGAAGGCGTTACAGAGCAAACCTTCACTCAAGAAAGCAACGGAGTAGTTACAGGTTATGTTATTGTGAGAATTGTAGTAAAAGGAAATAAAGGTGATGAGTACAAAAAGACGGTTACAACCAGTCAAAAAATAACCAGATATTTTAAAAATGGCGTTCCTATTACAGAAGACATTTGGGATAAAGAAACACAAGGCACAAAAGCAGAATAATTTATGATAGATATTTTAGTATTTGCCGCCCACCCAGATGATGCCGAATTGGCGTGTTCGGGAACTATCGTAAAACATATTAAGCAAGGCAAAAAAGTAGTTGTTTGCGATTTAACTCAAGGGCAAATAGGCAGCAGAGGCGATGCCAAAACTCGCTTAAAAGAAGCCGAAGCATCGTCTGAAATTTTACAACTTACCGATAGAATTAATTTAGGTTTTCGTGATGGTTTTTTTGAAGTAGATGAAAAACATTTGCTAGAAGTAGTTAAAATCATTCGTCATTACCAACCAAAAGTTATTCTGTGCAACGCACCAACCGACAGACACCCAGATCATGGCAGAGCAAGTGAGTTAGTGTCTCGTGCAAATTTCTTGGCAGGCTTATTAAAAATTGAAACTGAATTCAAAGGCAAAAAACAAAAACATTACCGCACAGAGCATCTCTATAAATACGTGCAAGACCGTTATTTACAACCAGACTTCGTAATTGATATTACCCAAGAAATGGAGACTAAGATGCAATCCATCTTGGCGTTTTCATCTCAATTTTATAAAGAAGGGGAAGATACAAGCGCCCCTAAAACACCCATTTCTTCAAAAGAATTTATGGAGTTTGTAAAAGCCCGTGCGCGTGAATTTGGCAGAAACATTGGCGTTGAATTTGGCGAAGGCTTCATTGCTGAAAGACCTGTTGGTGTTAATGACATTACCACTTTATTATGATAACTTTTCCGCAAGAATTGTTGCAAACCATCGAACACTCCGTTCAAGAAGATGTGCTAAATAATTACGCACATGATGAAACCGAAGACCTACACTTTTTACCGCAGATTGTCTTTAAACCAAAAACTACCGAAGAAGTAGCACAAGTAGTAAAATTTTGCAACGAAAATAAACTACCCATTACGCCTCAAGGGGCACGTACGGGTTTAAGTGGTGGCGCACTGCCTGTGCATGGTGGTGTGGCGTTGAGTTTAGAAAAGATGAATCGCATCATCCATATTGATGAAAACAATTTACAAGTAACCGTTGAGCCGGCTGTCATCACGCAAGTATTGCAAGAAGAAGTGGCTAAAAAAGGATTGTACTATGCACCAGACCCATCAAGCAGAGGCAGTTGTTTTATTGGTGGCAACATTGCCGAAAATGCAGGCGGTCCTCGTGCGGTGAAGTATGGCGTTACCAAAGATTTTGTTTTAAATTTAGAAGTGGTGTTACCCAACGGAGAAATTATTTGGACA
>JBKHVV010000069.1:0-9965 GCA_046569885.1 Bacteroidia bacterium | reverse complement strand
CGAGACAATAATAAAGGGCAAGTCAGGAGCTAGTTTTTGCGCAAGTTTTAATGCTTCTATCCCAGAAAATCCTGCTACGTTATAATCCGCTAAAATGATGTCAATAGGGTTGTTCTTAAGAACGTCTTCAAATTCTTTGCCTACTGCAACGTGAACAAACGTAAAATCGGTGAATGCTTTCCCAAGTTCAATGCGCACTAATTCTGCATCTTCAAAACTATCTTCTACGAATAGTATATTCATCGGTGGTTTATTAATGAACGGGGGGTTCGTTTAAAAGCAGCCAATAAAGTCCTATTTCTTTTACGCTTTCTGTAAATTTATCAAACCCAACTGGTTTTACGATATAGCTATTGGCGTGTAAGTTGTAGGCATCTACTACATCTTTTTCTTCGCGACTGGTGGTAAGAATAATTACCGGAATTGTTTTGGTTCGAGGGTCGTTTCTTATAGCTCTTAACACTTCAATGCCATCTACCTTAGGCATTTTTAGGTCTAATAAAATAATTTTAGGACGATTAATCGGAGCAACCATTTTATCTGCCGTGGCGAATAAATAATCGAGTGCTTCTTGTCCGTCTTTTACCCATTTAATGTTGTTGGCAAGGCGGTAATTTTTTAGCGCCATCATGGTTAGTTCTGCGTCTTCTTCGCGGTCTTCAACTAGTAAGATGTCAATAATTTGTTGTGTGTTCATGTTTCTAAAGGTTAAATGTTTATTCTGGTCTAATGTACAAAAAAAATAGGTTTGTTGTCAAGCGCCATAGGTTTCGGGTATTTTAGGTAAGGTAATTATAAAAGTAGCTCCTTTATCTATTTCGCTTTGAGCTATAATTGTTCCTCCATGTTTGCTTAATATGCGTTTTACGGTTGCTAAGCCAACACCGTTTCCTTCATACTCGTTAAGTGTATGTAATCGTTGAAACACGCCAAACAGCTTATCGTAATAGCGCATGTCAAATCCAGCTCCATTGTCTTTTATAGTATAAATGTAATTATCTTTATCTTCGGAAGAGGAAATGTGAATGTTGATAACATCTTTTTTGGAGGAATATTTAAGGGCGTTGCTTATTACGTTTTGCCACACCAAACGCAACAATGTTCTATCTCCATAAATAGCAGGTAGGTCGTCTTTTGTAAACTCAATGGTGTTATTCGGGTAAGCTATTTTTTCTTCGTCAAACACTTCTTGAACAAGCGTGTTCATATCGGTTTTTTGTAATTTTATTTGTTTACGACCAATGCGAGATAAGTCGAGAATATCGAGAATAAGCTCATCCATTCTTTGTGCGTTGTTGCTTATAAAGTTTAACCATCGTTGCCCGGTTTCATCAAAGGCATTTTGATATTGCTCAGATAGATTTTTGCTAAAGCCTTGTATGGCTCTTAGTGGCGCTCTTAAGTCATGAGATATGGAATAACTAAAGGTTTCCAGTTCTTTGTTGGCGTCTTCTAATTGAACGGTACGTTCAATAACTTTTTGCTCTAATGTTGCGTTGAGTGTTTTTATTTCTTGCTCTGATTTTTTTCTTTCGGTAATATCTCTCAACACTACTTGAACACATATTTGCTCGTTTATAGTAAATGGTGTTCCTAAAACCTCTACATCTATTTCTTTACCTTTTAATGTGATGATTTTCTCTTCTACAACACTTGCAGACTCGTTGTGATTTAAAACCCGATTAATTCTTTGTTTTATTAACTGATGATAGTCGGGATGAAAAATTTCAAACGGAGATTTACCTAAAACATCTTCTAGCTTATCAGCTTCAAATAAGTTTATCGCTGCGTTATTTAAATACGATATTTTGTTGTTTTGATTTATGAAAATAGCATCTTGAGAAATCTCTACCAAGGTTCTGTATTTTTCTTCGCTTTCTTTTATTGCTTTTTGCGCACGTTTTTTTTCTGTAACATCTACCGATAAAATCAGCAGTCCTTCTGGAACAGGGCTTATGCTTAATTCAAAATATCCTTTACTACCATTTGGAAAATCGAATTCGTTTTCAAATAAATGATGGGTACGATTTTCCATAGCATTTTTTAAAACTTTAAACAATTCGGAGTTTTCAATACCTGGGTATTTTTCCATCATGGTAAAACCTATTAGGTGTTCTTTGCTTGGATACGTGCTCTGCTTTACAATAGCTTCGTTAAGGTACTTATACTTCCAATCGTGCCCAATGATTTGAGCGCCTTCTAATAGGTTTTCTAACAATAAGCTGTAGCGTTTTCTTTGTTTTTCCTCAAGGTCAGACACTTTTTTGGTTAAATTTTTATTGAATTTTTTCATCAAAAGAAAAAGTAATACCGTTGTAATAAAAATGTATAAAAACCCTTTGTAGGTTTGCAGTTGAGATTGCTCATACACGTCTTTGTTTTCATAAAAAAGCAATAAAAAATTATCGCTGAAATAAATCCAGCATAAGCCAAAGATGAGATAAATAAGGACAATTTTTAACGATGGCTTCATGTATGGCTACTCCTTTTGGTAAAGCAAATTAGCAATTTTTTTTTAAAATAGCAAATAGTAAGTTTCCGAACGTAAGGGGTGAAGGTTGAAAGTTGAAAGTTGAAAGTTAAAAGTTGAAGGTTGAAAGTTAAAAGTTGAAGGTTGAAAGTTGAAAGTTGAAAGTTGAAAGTTGAAAGTTGAAGGTTGAAAGTTAAAAGTTCATAAAGTCTCAAACCTAACTACGTTAACTAATAGCAAAACAAGTTCGGTTTTTCACTCAACTCGTTCGGTTATTTTCTTAGTGAACGCAGTTATTTTCTCTGTCAGTTCAGTTCCGAAGGGTATTATGTCTGGTTTTTAACTGCGTTGGCTCAACTTTTAACTGAATTGGCTCAATTATTTTCTTCGATAGTTCAGTTTTGAACTGAGTTAATTCAGTTATTTTGTCCGTTAGTTGAGTTTCGAACTGCGATAGCTATTCTGCACCGCCTTCTTGTTGAGTACCACGTCCTCCTTGGTTTTTGTAGCGCTCGCCCAGTTTGGTTTTAATATCGTTGAGCGAACCATCGTATTTAGCGGCATTTTTTACCAAGTCGTACACCTTGTTGCTTTGGGTCATGGCTTCGCTGCCAACCGCCAACAGGGTATCGCTAAGGGCTTCTGCCAAAGGCAACAACACGGTAGAAATTTCGAGCAGGTCTTTACTTAGCTTTACGTCTTTTTCGTACTCTACAACGTTAAAGTTGGTTGGTAAAATGTTGGGATGTTCTTTCGCTACCTGCAAGGCAAACTCTACAAAACTTACGCTTTTTTGTCCCATTTTGGTAAGCCCTTGTCGTTGCTTGGGTGTGAGGTTTACAGTAAAATTGAGCACCGTTTGAACTGCTTTTAAACTGTCTTTTACGCTTTTCTTTTGTGCTTCGGTAAGCGTTACCGAAATGTTTGGATTTGCCATAATGTTTTAAATTTAAAAGTTATTGGTTATTGTTTATTGGTGTTTAGTTGATAGTGTTTGGTGTTTAGTAAAATTAACATAGTTCTTAATTTTTCATTATCCATTATTCATTTTCCATTGGTATTACCATTAAAAAAAAATCCCGCCCTTTGATTATTGTTTCCTTAAAAAGTTGTGCATGATTAAAGAAAAGAGGGGGCGGGATTTCTAGCGGGTAACATTTGTTTTTTTGCTATACGTTTAAAACCTTTACAAAGAAACAACACAGAATAACACCAGTCAACTACCCAAAAGGGGAGTTTTTTACCTAAGGACTTCCTTAGGCACGACCTAAGGACTACCTTAGGTATTTTTCTTTAATCACCTGATTAATATTTACTTAAAAGATGCTTTTTGGTTGAGAAAAAAAAGTGTCGCTAATTGAGTACTTCCTGCTGCTTTTTAGTTAGCAGCGATTTTTTAGCGAATTTTTTATTGAGAGATAAAACTACCTCTGTGCCTTCGTTGGGTTTGGAATGTATTTCTAATTTGCCACCATAGCGTTTTACGCGCGATGTAATGCTCAGCAAGCCCACACCGTGTTTCATGGTTTTGGCATCAAAGCCTTTGCCATTGTCTTTATAATAGAGGTACACATTTTTTTTGTCATCGCTTACTTTTAGCGTTATTTCTGTTGCTTCTGCGTATTTGATGCAATTATTCACCAGCTCTTGAACAATTCTGTAAATGTTTAGCTCAAGGGTTTTGTCTAAAGTATTTTCGGGAATGGCGCACTTTACATAAAATACAGACTTGGGATACACACTAAGAAAAGAATTTTTGACTTCGAGTATGGCTTTTTCTATACCAAACATGCGCAAAGTGGGTGAAAATAATTCGTGCGAGATGGCTCTTGAACGTTTGTTGGCATGAACCAGCAAATCGTCTATGCGTTGGTATAATTCTTCATCAACAGATGCTACCATATTTTTTGTGTTACCATGAAGCATACGTGCCATGCCTAA
This sequence comes from Bacteroidia bacterium, assembly GCA_046569885.1. Taxonomy (GTDB): domain Bacteria; phylum Bacteroidota; class Bacteroidia; order Flavobacteriales_D; family Parvicellaceae; genus JBKHVV01. The sequence goes on along the minus strand of JBKHVV010000069.1, from coordinate 5,554 downwards.
TACGCCTCCTAAATCGTCATGAATTTCTTGAGAGATGCGTTCGCGTTCTTGCTCTTGCGCATCAACCGCAGCCGAAACTACCGCCAAGTTTTTTTCGTTACGAATTTTCATAACACGCAACCAACCGATTATGGCTATAATTATTGCAATAAATACACCAAAAACGATGCTATTCTTTAGAGCCAATTTTTCTGCTTCGTCTTGTTGTTTTTGCAACTTTAATTCGGCAATTTGTTTTTCACGTTCTGCTGCCTCGTACTTTTCTTGCATCTCGGCAATGGCTTCGGTTTTTTCTTTGGTGTAGATTTTTTTATAAGTCTCCATAGCTTGTTGCAGATACTTCAATGCTAAGGTATGGTTGCCAATAGAATCGTAAGCCCCACTCATATTTTCCAATATATATTTTTTGTAATAAGGGGTTTTTAAAGAATCGGACAATACTAACGATTCTGTGTAATAAGGGATAGCTTTATGATAGTTTCCTTTGGTTTGCTCAAAGTAGGCTAAGTTGTTTAGGTTGATAACCACGCCTTCTACATCGTTACTTTCACGACTTACTTTTAACGATTTTTTAATATAAAGCTCGGCAGAGTCTAATTTTTGCATTTCAAAAAAAGCGGTACCTATATTGCCAAACGCGGTGCTAAGTCCTATTTTATCAGAAGAAGACACATGCGGAAGTGTTTGTTTAAATAATTCTATGGCTTTGGCATAATCCTCTTCTGAGAAATATACAGCACCTAAATCTGTAAGCGCATTAACAATAGCTACAGAATCTTTCCCCTCTTTCAGATAATAATCATGAACTTCTTGCAAATATTTTTTGGCTAAGTCATAATCTTTCGTCCGGGAATAAACAACACCTAATGAAGATTTCGTTTTTATTACATAGTTAGTATTCGTTTGGTTGGTGTTTAGTGAGAGCATTAAATAATGAACCGCAGAATCGTATTCTGCCATGTTTCTAAAGCTGTTGCCTATTTTGTGCTGAATAATATATTTTTTATCAGATGCTTTTAATGAGGTGAGGCAATTTTTGTAGAGGGCGATTGCCCGATCGTATTTCTTAACAGCATACAATGAATCTGCCTGCTGTAAGTAGTAGTGAAACTCTTGCGACTTTACGTCAGAAAACAAATTGGCATCTTCGTTTTGTGCCTGCGCCCACGAAAATGCCAATAAAAAAAGTAGTATGAGTGTATGCCTTATCATTTCCCCAAAGGTAACGAATGATTTTTATACCAATGTGCTTTTTAAAATAGTCTATAGTTTAAAAATCTTACAGAGGTAAATGCCGATGGATAAAAATGTTTAGTACAATGGCATGAAACGGAATTGTACTATTATATTTTTCCTTTCGGGATTAGTTACCATTGCCATTTCTTATTATCATGCCACCATTATAATCACCATCTACAGCTTTAAGTTCTAAGTAAGGGTTGTTGCTATCTAAAATTAATGCAGGGTTAATAGTTATAAAACCATCAAAAGAAAACGGGCTGCCTGGTCCTACTTCTTCAAATTCGGCTACTATTTTAATGCCGGGTACGCTGTCGGGTCCGCAAGTGGTTACTTGTGTTTGGGTAATGGTTTTTTCTTTAATGCGTTTGCCTGGTGCAAAAACAGAGTATTCTAAGGTTCTGCTACCGTCTGCATTGGTTACTAAGTTTGCTAATACTGAAAATGGTTTCATAATTATTTTGTTTTATTGGTTAATACTGTCGGCAAAGATGAGACATCTAAAACAACTACACAACCCCTTTTTGGGTAGTTTTTACCTAAGGTAGTTCTTAGTTTTTTACCTAAGGGGAAATGGAGAATGAATAATGGAAAATGAATAGTGGAAAATGGAGAATGGAAAATGGAGAATGGAAAATGGAAAATGGAAAATGAATAATGGAAAATGAATAATGGAAAATGGAGAATGGAGAATGGAAAATGAATAATGGAAAATGGAGAATGGAGAATGGAGAATGGAAAGTGGAGAATTGTCAATTATCAATTGTCAATTATCAATTCTCAATTATCAATTATTAATTATCAATTATCAATCCTCCTAAGGTACGTAAATGCCGTTTCTATAGCCGTAAATGATAAGGCCTATTCGCTTTTTTACAGATAATTTATCCATTATATGTTGGATTTTGGCTTCGAGTTGTTCTTTGGTAATAGATAGTTGGCGGGCGATATCTTCTTCGGTGTCTTCATTACAGAGTAAGCGAATGAGGTGAATTTCGCGCGCATCAAGTACTTCCATTGTTTTGAAATTAAAGTTGGGGTCATCATCTCTAAAATACTCACGAATGGTATGTAAAGAAACCAAGTCGTTAAAATAATAGCCCTCTTCAAACACCTCTTTAATTGCCTGAACAATGTTGTTGATGTTTTCGTATTTGGAAATATAGCCGTGTCCTCCCGATTTTATAGCGGTTTGTATAAAACTGGGCTCTGCGTGTCCTGTAAGAAATAAAACGCGTGTTTTAGGGAAATGCTTTAAAATCATCTCGGTGGCAGCAAAGCCGTTCATTTCGGGCATTTCAATATCCATGATAATGACATCGGGAACTTGCGCTTGCTGACTTACCGAATCTATCAATTCTTTGCCGTTTTGAGCCACAAGCAAAACATTGATTTCGTTGGTGCTTTTTAATGCTTTTTCAAGACCTTCTCTAATAACATACTGGTCATCTGCAATGGCTATATTAATAGGTGTCATATCTAAATTTGTTTTTACGATTATGGTAAAGTTGAGTCATTTTTTAGCCATTATCCAAAAATATCGCAAAAAACTAAGGACTACCTTAGGTAATTTTTAAGGGAAATGGTAGGTGCTATATTTTTTTTGTGGCGTTACTTTGCACTATTAAACTAATAATATAATCGCTTTATGATCATTCGAATTTCAACCTTGGTATTTTGTCTTGTTTTTTTATGCGCTTGTTTTGAAAGCAACTCCAACAAAAAAATAAAAGCAGAAAATTTGGTGCTAAACCAATGCGAGTATGTGGTAAAAACTACAGAAAAGTATCTTTCTAAAAATATTCCTGCGTCATCTTTTATACCTTCATGCGCATGCGTATCGGATATTATTTCTCAAGATATTGCCGATGATAACTCTATCGAAGCGCTTGAAAGAATGGAGCAAACTCCGTTTGAAATTTTGAAACAAATAGAAACACTCATAGAAAAGAGACAACAAGAAATACAAGAAACGTGTGGAAATAAAATGTCAAGCCATTAATCAATCAGCCCCATAATTAAAGCAATGCGGGTAAGGTCGGTTACTTTATGGGCATTCAATTTCGATCGTATGTTTCGTTTGTGAAATTCTACCGTGCTTGACGACACACATAATTTATCCGCAACTTCGTTATTATTGAAGCCCATCGCTATATATTTCAGCACTTCCATTTCTCTTTCCGAAAGTGTTTCTGAATCCTCTGATGTAGCACAAATTAATACTTGTGTTGATTCCGCACATAAATAGCGCTTACCCGAAAGTACAGCGTTAATGGATGCCACTAATTCTACACCTCCTGTGCTCTTTAATAAATAGCCATTTGCTCCGTTTTTTATTCCATTTACAACAAATTCCTTCGTTGAAAATTGAGAAAGCAGAATGACTTTTATTTGAGGCGCAAATTCTTTTATTTTTTTTGTTAAATCTATTCCACTCATAGAGGGCAGTTTTATATCAGATACCACTACCTCTATTTTTAATCTGTTTTCTTTTATATACTGCAGAGCCGATTCTGCCTGATTAAACTTTCCAACAACTTCATGATTGCTTTGGTTCTCAATAAGGTACTTTAAAGAATCTATTACAATTTCATGATCGTCAACCAAAACAATGTGCGCCATATCTAAAGATGAGTTTTGGCTAAGGTAGTAAAAATTTTAAAAAATGAAAAAATAGTTGCCTTTGATGCACCCATTTTTTATCATACATGGGCAAAAGAAGTCGTTTTCTTCTGTTATACACGCTACGCTCTATATACTTGGCTTAATAAGAATGGTGTATCACTCTAAATAATTGACATTCTGAATCTATGCTTAGATATTCTGCCGTTAGGTTTAGGGCAATAAGTTCTAAATTCCCTAACTTTGGCTTACGTATTTGCTTGAGGTCAGTAAAATTAATGCCTAATTTTTGCAAATGATTAAAGATTATTTCGTAGTTTTGAATAAAGTTGTTCATTACATTTAGTTGATTGTCAAATAAATATATGAATTATTTTAATTCAATGAACAACTTTTTTACTTTTTTTCTAAATGCACAACGGGTTATAATTCTAACCTTCTAACTCTTAAACTGAATATTAATCAAACGCTGGTAGATGCCATTTTGTTGTGATAATTCGTGATGAGAACCTTGTTCGGTGATTTTGCCTTTTTCGAGTACGAGAATTTTATCGGCATTTTTAATGGTGGATAAACGATGCGCAATAATAAGCGTAGTGCGATTTTCCATTAATTTATTTAAAGCGTCTTGAACTAGTTGCTCCGATTCTACATCTAACGAACTGGTGGCTTCATCTAAAATAAGTATGCTCGGATTTTTGAGAATAGCACGTGCAATGGCAATGCGCTGTTTTTGTCCGCCCGAAAGTTGAATGCCTCTATCACCCACCAAAGTGTCTAAACCACTTGGAAAACCACTAACGAATTCCCAAGCGTTGGCTTTTTTGGCAGCTTCGGTTACTTCATTTTCGCTGGCGTTGGTATTTCCGTAAAGAATGTTTTCTTTTATCGTTCCGCTAAATAAAATTACCTCTTGCGGTACTAAAGCAATGTTTTTTCTGATGTGATGAAGCGTTAGTTTTCGAGCATCCATGCCATCAAACCGTAGATTTCCGCCATAATCATCATACAAGCGCATCACTAGCGATGCAATGGTAGATTTTCCAGAGCCTGAAGCACCTACCAAAGCCACTTTTTCTCCAGAATTGATGGTAAGTGAAATATTTTCTAATACGCCAACATCAGGGCGAGAAGGATAAGTGAAGGATACGTTTTCAAGTTGAATTTTTCCAGAGAGTTTTTCTTGCTTTTCCTCTTTTATGGTTTCTTCCTCTTCTTCAATCAGGTCAAGCAAGCGCTCGGTAGCGCCAATGGCTTTTTGTATGCTTCCGTAAAGGGATGAAATACCACCAAACGATGCAGCTATGAAAATGGTATACAAAATAAACTTCACAAAATCGTTGATGTACATTTCGTTGGCTTTTACCATATTGGTGCCACTCCACACAATAAAGGCGATAGAACCAAAAAAGCATAAAATAATAAACGAGGCGAACAAACCACGCCACAAAGCGCCTTTTACGGATAGGTTTCTAACCTTTTCGATGGTGTTTTTATATCTACTCAACTCAAAAAACTCGTTGGCAAAGGCTTTTACTACTTTTATGTTCGTCAGTGCTTCTTCTACAATGGAGTTCGATTCTGCGGCTGCATCTTGCGCCTCTTTGCTTAGTTTTTTGATGAATTTACCAAACAATACTGCAGAAATAGCTATTACAGGTACTATGGCAAGCATGGTAACCGATAATTTTGG
>JBKHVV010000068.1:0-10135 GCA_046569885.1 Bacteroidia bacterium | reverse complement strand
ATGTTGGTAACCGTTCCACTCAACTCATGCGAGGCATCATTGCGATTTACTTCTGTTACTGTAAAGTTAACCACAGGTGGATAGCAAGGTTCAGCGACAGTTACAGTAATTGTTTTAGAGTCTTCTCCACATTCGTTTTTAGCCGTTACAGTTATCGTATGTGTTCCTGAAGTTAATTTAAACTTCGTGCTTAACTCTGTTGTGCTTGGCACAAATTGGAAACCATTATCTGCTTTTCCATCAACAGTAAGTGTGATGTTCATTTTGTTTTTGATGTTGGTAACCGTTCCACTCAACTCATGAGAGGCATCGTTACGATTTACTTCTGTAACCGTAAAGTTTACTACTGGTGGATAGCAAGGTTCTTTAGGTTTGGTATAAGTTACGGTTGAGGTTTTGCTGTCTTGACCACAATCGTTTTGTGCTTTTAAAACAATGGTGTTTGTACCCTCAACTAAGGTTAAGTTTGTTGAAATTTTTCCGTTGTTGAAATTGAATGTAGCATTAGTTCCATTTAACGTAAACGTGATTTGATTTTTCGTCTCAACATTTTGTATGGTTGCATTAAATGTATAAGCTGCAACATCTACAGCAGATGTTGTACTTTCAATAGAGACGATGGGTTCGTTACAAGGGTCTTCAGGTTTTGTGTAAGTAACAGTTATTGTTTCTTCGGCTTGACCACAATCGTTCTGAGCAAAAAGAGTAATTGTATTTACTCCTTCGGCTAAAATCAAGTTGGCAGTTACTTTTCCGTTGTTGTAGTTAAACGCCACATCAATGCCATTTACTTTCAATGTAATTTGGTTTTTATTTTCCAAATTTTGAACGGTTGCACTGAAGGCGAAAGTGGCATCACTAACCAAGGCGTTACTACTTTGTAATATCACCACGGGGACATCGCATGGTTTGGTGTGGTCGTATTTGTATTGCAATGTTTGCGAAGCAATACCACATTCGTTGATGGCTTCTACCTTTATAGTGTTCATGCCATGAACCATTGGGAATTCCATAGTGATTTCCCCACTGCGTTGATTGAAGGTAAAATTTTTGTAAGGTTCATTTTGATAGAACATTCTAATAGAAGTTGCATTTGTTGAATTAAGTCTAATATCATGAACTTGACTTTTTGTTTCAACATAATTTGTATTTGGCTGCACCAACGTAAGCGTAGGTTGCGGACAAGGTTTTTGTTCTTTGATAATGATTTGCGAATCGTCACCTCTTCCTGCTTCGTTTGTTCCAACAACCACAATCACATTTTGTCCATCGTTCAACACAACATTTGTCTTCAACAATTTGCTGTTGATGTCATAAGTAAACTCTCGTGAGTTGGTTCCGTTTATAGTTAATGTAATGTTTTCTTTTCCTTTTACATTAAGCACAGAAGCGGTTAATTCCTCAACATTATTGTACGTTCTGTAAGGAGATTCATCAGGAATGATAATAGTAACCACTGGAGGAATTATCGTTGCGGGTTTTTTGTAGATGATGGTTGTAGCATCCGATGCTTGTCCATAATCATTTCTTCCAGTAATTTCAATGGTATTAGCGCCTTCAACCAGTGGCATATTTACTTTTACCAAACCGTTGTTTTGATTGAACGTAAAATTAGTAGTGTTCAATCCATTTACTTTAACCGTTACATTGTTTCTGTATGGCACATAAGTAGTAGCCGCAACCACCAAATAGTTTGAAGCATTTACCGTTTTAGGATTTACATTAGGGTCGGTAATGTTTACCGTAGGCGGTGTAGGTTGAGGTGCAGGTTTGGTATAAACAATGGTTGCATCATCACTGTCGCTGCCGTATTGGTTTACGCCTGTAATGACTACCGTGTTGTTGCCTTCTACAAGATTAGTCGTAAAGTTTACTTTGTTACTTGCAAATGTAAAGTTGGCAAACAAGCTACCATTTACGGTTACAGTGATATCATTTTTGCTTGCTACGTGTAGTACATCTGCTGTTATAGCTTGTACATTAGTATTTGTGTAATGAGGATTGTCTTGAGGAACAATAATATTCACAACAGGAGGCGTAGGTGTTGGTTCATCTACAGGCTTATCTTCCACAACAATTATGGTTGTGTTATCTTCATCGCTACCTACGGTGTTTTCACCATACACTCTAAATTTGTTTTCGCCAAAGTGAAGCACTACATCTGCTGTAAAATCTTGTGTTGATGGATTGAACGTAAAGTTTACGTTCTTAACGCCATCTTGATAGAATTTCACATTTTCGTAGCCTTTTACATTATAAATTTTTGCTTTTATGGTATGCGTATAAAGCGTAGTTGTGTGAGGCGCAACGTGTGGGTCGGTAATATCTACGCGTGGTTTTTGTTCGGCAAAGCTTGTTGTAGTGTTTGTGTTGGTTGTAACCGTTCCACCACCACCACCTTTGCCTATGTCCCATCTAAAAATTAATGAGGTGTAATTGTTTCTATCAATAGCACTTCCAGTGTTGATTTTGCCATCAATATTTGCGCCAATAATGCTATTATTTTCACTTAAAAAATAGTTAGTTTTATGCTCAATCCCCATTGAAAAATGCTTGGTAAATTGATAACCGATATAAAAACCTGTTGTGGGTGTAATGGTGGCTCTGTTGATACCATCCGTTTCAAATTCACCATCAGAAAGCTCTAATAAATCGCTATAAATTTGCTCTTGACTGTCTGTTCCGTTTGCATTGATAGAGCTATAATCATAAGGTGTATTTGAAATGCCAAATTCGTCATCAAACAAATCGAATTTTGTTCTGCTGTGTGCCAAGCCTAAACCCGCAAATCCACTCAGGATAATTCCTGTGCGATTGCGTAAACGATTTAGTGTTAGTGCAAACTCTAAGTCATAATTAAAATGACTATACTTAACATTGCTGTAAGTTGCATCCGTGTTTATTCTGTGATCAAAAGCTGCGTTTTGTCCAGCTAAAAAACGAAATCTCCAGTCTAAACTAAAAAATGCTTTTTCTCTTTGGTAAATAGAATGACCAAAAACAAAGTCAAACCCACCACCAGTTGAATTTTTTATATCACTTTTTTGATATGAACCACCTATACCAAAGCCAATGTCAAAGCCGCTATCGGTTTCGTAATTCAGTTTCTGCGCATTTATAGCACTCGTGCTAAAAAGAACAGCTATTGCTAATAAAATTCGTAAAATCGTTTTCATAACACTATATTTAAAAGGTTTGTAGAGGGCTAAATCATCTTTCGTGCCAAAGTTGTATAGCATTCAAATTTAAAGGGATTTGACTCAATAATAGCCTAATTTATAAAAAATATTACATTTGCCTAAACCTAACTCACACATGAAAAAGACCTTATTATTGTTCGCACTACTTTGGATAAGTGGTGAAACCTTTGCCCAAACCGTTACTCAAACCATTAGAGGAACTGTAGTTGATAAAGAATCTAAATTTCCCATTCCGGGAGTTTCTATCGCTGTTTTTTCCGATTCTATTTTGCTAAAAGGAACAACGACCGACCCTGATGGAAACTTTAAACTCTTGGAAGTTCCTGTTGGCAGAAAAACCATTGTAGCTCGATTTATTGGTTATAACGATATTTCTATGCCCGTAATTCTTACATCTGGTAAAGAGTTGGTGCTGAATTTAGAAATGGAAGAATCCTTGCAAATGTTAGAAGCTGTAGAAATTACAGCCACGCAACAAGGTGATATTTCTAACGAACATGCGGTGGTGAGTGCGCGAGAATTTTCGGTAGAAGAAACCGACCGCTATGCGGGTAGTCGTGGCGACCCTGCACGTATGGCGTCTAACTTTGCAGGTGTTCAGGGTGCAGATGATTCAAGAAACGATATTGTAGTTCGTGGTAATTCTCCTTCGGGCGTATTGTGGCGTGTGGAAGGAATTGATATTCCAAACCCAAATCACTTTGCGGTGGCAGGTTCTTCAGGTGGTCCGGTGAGTATTTTGAATAATAAAATTTTATCAAATTCCGATTTTTTTACGGGTGCATTTCCTGCTGAATATGGTAATAGTATTTCGGGAGTATTTGATATTAAACTCCGCAATGGAAACAATCAAAAACATGAGTTTACAAGTCAATTTGGTTTTTTAGGAACAGAAGTTATGGCAGAAGGTCCTTTATCTAAAAAATCAGGAGCATCGTATTTATTTTCTTATCGTTACTCTACGGTTTCTTTATTTAGTGTTTTGGGGATTAATATTGGAACAAGCGCTGTTCCAAAATATCAAGATGCTTCGTTCAAGTTAAATTTTCCACTAAAAAAAGGGGGAAATATTGCTTTCTTTGGCGTTGGTGGTTTTAGTGATATTGATATTTTAATCTCAAGCCAAAAAGATACCTCTCAAGTGGATTTATATGGACAAAACGACCGCGACCAGTATTTTACAACTTCAATGGGATTTTTAGGAGCAGTATATAGCAAATCATTGAACGAAAAAACCTATATAAAATCTACTACGGCAATTTCTTACGAAAACCAAAAAGCATTGCACGAATATGTTGATAGAACTATTGATGGCGAAGGCAACTTTAGAGTATTAGACATCTTCCCTATTTTAAATTATTCGTTTACACAGAATAAAATTTCTAATCATACCTACATCAACACCAAGCTTAATAAAAATCATGTGATAAAAACGGGTGTAAACATTGCCTATCATTTATTTGATTTTTCTGATAGTACATTGCTAATTCATACATCAACATATTTCCCGCTTTCAAAGTTAGGTTGGGTAACTCGTTGGGATTATGAAGGAACAGCGATAATGGCTCAACCCTACGTACAATGGAAATATCGTGCGAATGAAAAAACAACACTTTTAGCAGGATGGCACGGACAATATTTTTCGCAAGGTAACGCCCTTTCGTTAGCTGAGCCACGCTTAGGCTTTAGGTATCAGGTTTCACCAAAACAATCGTTCAATTTAGGTGCCGGAATCCATAGCCAAGCGCAACCTATTTACACGTATTTTTATGCGCTTCCGCAAAATAATGGTGCATTACACAATGCCGATATGGACTTTAGCAAAAGCTTACATTTAGTGGCAGGATATGATGTTGCTACAAACAAAAACTTTAGAATAAAAGCCGAAACCTATTATCAATCATTATGGAATATTCCTGTTGAGGTGCGACCTTCTTCTTACTCAATGATAAATCAAGGTAGTGGCTTTACACGATTTTTTCCAGATACGCTAACCAACAGCGGAACAGGCACTAATTATGGGGTAGAATTAACCTTAGAAAAATTCTTTAGCAAACAATTTTTCTTTTTACTTACAGGTTCTTTGTATGAGTCTAAATACAAAGGAAGCGATGGTATAGAACGCAACACCAGTTTTAATGGTAACTATGCGTTTAACGCTTTGGGCGGTTACGAAACCAATATTTTTAAACATACAACACTTGGTTTTGGAACAAAACTCACCATGGCAGGCGGTAAGCGCTATGGCATTGTAGACACCGTTGCTTCTGCCTTGCAGCAAGAGGTGGTGTTTATAGATGACCAATTCAACGAGCTTCAGTTTAGAGATTATTTTAGGTTAGATTTTAAAATCAATTTAAAGTTTAATAGACCAAAAGTAACGCACGAAGTAGCTCTTGATTTGGTGAATATTTTAAGAACGCAAAACATTTTAAGCATTACTTATGCCCCTGTTCCAGGTGACCCAAATGCTGTACCTTTCAGAGAAAATTATCAACTGGGCTTCTTACCGATTTTCTATTATAAGATAGATTTTTGATAAACCATTGTTGTTGTTGAAAAGTTCGTTTCACTAAGCCCAACATTCTTGCTTACTTTGTAGAAAATTTTACAAACGATGAATGTATTGATTTTAGGTTCGGGAGGCAGAGAACATGCCATGGCTTGGAAAGCCGCACAAAGTTCTTTGCTCGAAAACTTGTTTATAGCACCCGGAAATGCAGGTACGCCAAGCGTTGCAACAAATGTTGAATTAGACATTAACAACTTTGAAGAGGTAGGAAATTTTTGTAAACAAAACAACATTCACATCGTGGTGGTTGGTCCAGAAGAACCTTTGGTAAATGGCATTTTCGATTATTTTGATGAACATCCTGATTTGAAAAAAACCAAAGTAATTGGTCCATCAAAAAAAGGAGCCATGTTGGAAGGCAGTAAAGATTTTGCTAAAAAGTTTATGCAACGTCACAACATCCCAACGGCAAAATACATGACCTTCGATAAAAACAATTTAGAAGAAGGCTACAAGTTTTTAGAAACTTTAAAATCTCCCTACGTATTAAAAGCCGATGGACTGGCTGCGGGTAAAGGTGTTTTAATTGTTGAAAAATTAGAGCAAGCTAAAAAAGAATTAAAAAATATTATCACCTCCAACAAGTTTGGAAAAGCAGGCGCCAAAGTAGTTGTAGAAGAATTTTTAAAAGGCATTGAGCTTTCTTGCTTTGTTATTACCGATGGCGAACACTATAAAGTTTTACCTTCAGCAAAAGATTACAAACGCATTGGAGAAGGCGACAAAGGATTGAATACTGGTGGTATGGGCGCGGTTTCTCCAGTTCCATTTTTTAATCGTGACTTGGAAGATAAAATTGAAACGCGCATCATTATTCCAACCATAAAAGGATTGAAAAGCGAAGGCATAAAATATCATGGCTTTGTGTTTTTTGGATTAATTAGTGTAAAAGGCGAACCTTACGTCATTGAGTACAACTGCCGCATGGGCGACCCAGAAACCGAAGTCGTGATGCCTCGACTAAAATCAGATTTATTAGACTTATTTGAAGGTTTGGCATCCGACACACTTTCCGAGCGAGATGTAGAACATGACTTACGTACCGCAACTACCGTGATGTTGGTGTCGGGCGGTTATCCTGAAAAGTATGAGAAAGATAAAGTTATCAGTGGGCTTAATGCTGTTGGAAATGACGTGATGTTATTTCATGCTGGCACAAAATTACAAGGCGGAAATGCTGTAACATCTGGCGGAAGAGTAATTGCTATTACCGCTTACGGACGTGATATTCCACAAGCACTAGAAAAATGTTATACGGCTGTAAAAATCGTTGACTATGACGGAAAAAATTATCGTAAAGACATCGGTTTGGATTTGCTAAAAGAGTAATGCAAGAACGCCACGTCAACAGAAAGAAATATTTTAACGAGCAGATAAAAACCACTGCTCGTTTTGTTGTTCCGTATATTCAAAAACACAAAAAGATTGACGCTTCAACCAAAGTTTTAGAAATTGGATGTGGCGAAGGTGGTAATCTGAAACCCTTTTTGGATTTAGGTTGCACGTGCGTTGGAGTTGATTTAAGTCTGAATAAAATTGAATTAGGCAAACAGTTTTTTTCTGAGTTTGAACACCCTTCAAAACCACAATTGATTGTTCAAGATATTTACGAAACCAATCCTCAAAACTTTGGAAAGTTTGATGTCATCATCATGCGCGATGTAATTGAACACATTCACCATCAAGAAAAATTTATGGGTTTTGTTAAACAATTTTTAACTGATGATGGCTTATTTTTCTTGGGCTTCCCACCTTGGCAAAATCCTTTTGGCGGACATCAACAAGTGTGTAAAAACAAGGTTTTATCGGTGTTTCCGTATTTCCACTTACTGCCAAAATTTATTTACAAAGCCATTTTGAAATTATTTAGCGAAAGCGAAAGTACGATTGAAGCACTTCTTGAAATAAAACAAACAGGCATTTCTTTAGAGCGTTTTGAACGCATTTTAAAAACGGAAAATTATAAGATTATTCAGAAAACATTTTACTTGATGAATCCCAATTATCAAATAAAATTTGGCTTAAAACCTAGAGAGCAATTTGCCCTTGTTGCCGTGATTCCTTATTTGAGGAATTTCTTTACTACGGCTGCATACTACCTTATTAGAAAATAAAAAACCCATCGCAACCGTTGCAACAGGGTTATAAAAAAATTAGCTAAAAATTACTTAATCTGATTTGGATTTTCTTTTGCTTCATTGTTGAAGTTTGCCTGTTTGTTAAGCCAAAAAAGCAAACCAACGAACCCTAATGTTAAAAACGCCCAATTAGGCATATTTTCAAAAGGAACTAAAAGGGTATCAAACGACCAAACGAAAAAATCTGCTAAAGGATCTGTTAACCACTCCATGTCTATTACATTTTTAATTTTTACAAACGTAAATAAAAATTTTACATACAGCAAAAATTACCTGAAATTACTTTTGCTAAAACAACTATCTTTGGCAATAGATGATCGTTGGTCCTTTTAAAAATGGTACGGTAGTTTCACCTATACTTGTTGTAATAGTCGCTCTATTGCTGTGGGGAAATGTACTTGTAGGCAACCATCAAATTGCTTTTGAGGATTTTGGGCTTTTTTCTCTATTTGTTGATGAAAACATTAGCGGAAACATTTGGTTTTCAATGCTTACATTGATGGTAATTCTTGTTACGGCATTTTTCTTAAACAGAACCATTGATAGTGATGAGTTTTTTGAGCGAAACACCTTTCTTCCTGCGCTTTTTTATGTGCTTTTTATGAGCATTCCTGCTTATGTTCAGGGTTACTCGCCTATTGCTTTTGCCAATTTTTTTATCATGGTTAGCTTTTATTGGTTTTTAAAAATTAAACGTCAAGAAGATGCGCGTGAAATAATGTTCAATAGCTCTTTTTATTTATCGGTAGCGATTTTGCTTTTTCCCGTATTTTTACCACTTGTTTTATCACCATTTATTTTGCTAATTATTTTTCGTCCATTTGTTTGGCGCGAATGGGTGTTATGCCTTTTAGGATTTTGTCTTCCTGTGTTTTTCTATTTTTTCGGATTGTATTTTTACGATATGCCGTTTGAAGAAAACATCTATAACGAAAGCTTTTGGCTTACGTGGGGACACACCGTGTTTACTTCTGCCGAGCTTATGATTTACTCTGCTTTTGTAACGCTTCTTATTTTTTTCTCGCTGTATATTATCAACAAAAAATTTACGGTTAGTTCCATTCGTTTGCGTAAGTTTTTTCAGTTCTTTTTATTTAATTTGGTGCTCTTTATAATGGTAAGCATAAGCCTATACTCGTTGAGTGAAATTATGTTTAGCATTGTTGCTTTGCCGTTGGCTTTGGTGATGAGTTACTACTTTTATTACGCCAAACAATTATGGGCAAATATTTTCTTTTTCTTGTTGATGATTTGTTCGTTTTATATCATTTATTTTATCTAAAAAACAAGCCATATTATTACCTTTGTAAAAAATAAATAACTTCTCTAATGAAATTTGGTGTTGTAACATTTCCAGGCTCTAATTGCGACCAAGACATGATAGATGTTCTAAAAGATATTTTAGGACAACAAGTAGTAAATCTTTGGCATAAAAACCACGACCTGCAAGGCTGCGATTTCATTATTCTTCCAGGAGGTTTTTCTTACGGAGATTATTTGCGTTCGGGTGCTATTGCGCGTTTTTCGCCCATTATGCAAGAGGTTATTGCTCACGCCAACAAAGGTGGTTATGTAATGGGTATTTGCAACGGTTTTCAAATTTTGTGCGAAGCTGGATTAACGCCAGGTGCGTTGTTGCACAACGATAATCAGAAATTTATTTGCAAAAATGTTTTTCTAAAACCACAAACAAACTCAACACTTTTAACACGTCATTTAGATAAAAATAAAGCCCTAAAAATTCCCATTGCACATGGCGAAGGACGTTATTTTACGGATGAAGACACGTTAAAAAAACTAAACGATAACGAGCAAATCATGTTTCGCTATTGTGATGAGAAAGGCAATATTTCAGAAGCTGCCAATCCAAACGGCTCACTTGAAAATATTGCTGGCATAACTAACAAAACTAAAAATGTTTTTGGCATGATGCCTCACCCAGAACGCGCTGCAGATAGCGTACTTTCTAATGAAGACGGTAAGCTAATTTTTGAATCTATTTTGGGCTTGGTAAATGGCTAACTGATTAGCTGTTATTTGTAACAATAAGCACAACCGCAACAAGAATTAAAATGATAAACATAGTTATTGTAAAATAATCAGTTTCTTCTTTTATTTTTTGGTCTATTGCATTATAATCTACAAGTTTTTCGTAACTATTATTTTTCTGTTCACTAGTTATTTCGACACTCTCTTTCGAGAGTTGATTTATAATTTTTTTGATA
>JBKHVV010000067.1:0-10291 GCA_046569885.1 Bacteroidia bacterium | reverse complement strand
AGCTAAAATGATGCTACTGCCCACTTGCTTACACACCCTCGCCATTTTAGCGGGCTTACACACGTTGTTATTTCTACTAAATAAATGGATAAAACAATTGGAGTTACTACTTATCAGAAAATTATTAAAAAATAAAGCAACCTTTTTGCCTAAAAATTAGTCCTATATAAAAACCTAACACTATGAACACCTCTCTAAAAAAACAATTGAAGCGTTACTCTGCGCTTTCATCTGCATCTATTGCGTTTCTTAATACTGCTCATTCGCAGGTAGTAGTTACCGATGTTTTATATCAAGGATTACCAAACTCTGTTTATGATATTGACTTGGATAATAATGGAGTGGTTGATTTTAGATTAGAGCATTCTTCTGAGGGTCCTTTTACTAATACTTCCTATTCCTATTATATAACGCTTTTAAAAATTGACGGAGTAAACGATAACAAAATCCTAATGTCATATTTCAATAGTTTCGGTTATGCAGGTAGGCTTTATTCTATGGAAAATATTAATGACACAAATTATTTTAACATATCTGCTAACATTATCTACTCCGATGGACTTGCCTTTACTGCGCCTAAAGGTAATTGGTTGTTTGGTGATTGCAGCACACAAGATAAGTACATGGGTGTAAATTTTGATATTGACGGAGCTAATCATTATGGATGGATACGTCTTTCTACTAAATTGGATTTTACTTATTATATCTCAAATTGGGCTTACGAAACACAGCCCGACACACCTATTGTTACACCTGCTATAACGAATAAGTCTGCGACTAATGTTGTGGTAACAGATATTAGCAATAATGGTGATGCTTCGGATATTCAAATAACTTTTGATAGAGCTCAGGATGAACATGATTTTCTAAATCAAGGAAAATACAAACTCTTTTTATCTAAAAGTGCTACATCGCCCGATGTAGCTACCAATACTAATTTTCATGAAGTAGTTATGGATGGTTCGGCTAATTATACGGTGAATTTACCAAGCAACTTTATGGATGTGGATGGCAATGCCATAGAAACAAATACTGAATACTATGTGTACGTGTTTGCGGTATATTCTTGTGAAGATTATTTATCAGATGTAGAGACGATAACGATTAATGGTGTGGTAGGTGTAAAAGATGCTTCGGCTACGCTCAGCATGACAGTTTATCCGAATCCTACGAGTGGAGTGATGGAGATAGTAAGTGATGAGGTGATGGAGCGTATAGAGATTACTGACCTTACAGGAAAAGGAATACTTAATTACGAATTACAAATTACGAATTACAAATTGGATATTAGTCAACTGGCAGAGGGGGTGTATTATTTGAAAGTGCAGTATGTGAATGGAGTTACTACTTATCAGAAAATTATTAAAAAATAAAGCAACCTTTACAACATTCGACTTAAAAGCGTGCTTTTTCATTTAATAATTTGCCAATCCGAAAATATTTCGTTTTTTTGCTACCAATAATAAAACTGATCCTACAAACATGAAATTAAAAGGTACGTTATTGGTTCTGTCTTTATGCTTGGTAACCTTAGCATTTGGACAAAAGAACTTCATGAAAGAAGCAGATGCTGACTTTAAGAATGAATCCTACTTTGATGCATCTCAAAAATACATAAAAGCAGCCGCAAAAGAAAAAAAGCGAGAAAAAAAGGCAAAAGCCTACTTTAAAGCAGGAGAGTGTTATCGCCATCTTTTAGACCATAAAAATGCTCAGGACTATTACCAAAAATCGATAGATTTGGGTTATAACGATGCAGACCCTGTAGTTTATAAATACATGGCAGAAATGTTGCGTCAACAAGGAGAGTATAAAAAAGCACAAGATTTTTTTGAAAAATATTTAGCTGCAAAACCTGGCGACCAGGAAGCAAAAAAAGGCGCAGAATCATGCGCTAAAGCACAAGAATGGAAAAATAATCCAACGCGTCATTTGGTGGAGAACGAATCTCAAATCAATACCGAGTACTATGATTTTGCTCCTGCGTTTGGCGATAGAAAATACTCTACGTTAGTATTTTCCTCTTCGCGTCCATCATCTGTAGGCGGTGAAGTTGACCCAAGAACAGGCGAAACCTTTATGGATTTGTTTATTACTAATAGCGACAATAAAAACAACTGGGGACAGCCAAAACCAATTGACGATGGAAAAACGATCAATACATCAGATAATGAGGGCGCTTCTTCATTAACTGCTAAAGGAGATGAAATTTATTTTACACGCTGTCCAAGAGTTAAAAAAACAAACTTAGGTTGTGATATTTTAATGTCTTCAAAGCAAGGAAATAACTGGAAAGCACCCGTTTCTCTTTTCAAAAAAGATGCGCAAGACTCTTTAAATCATGGTCACCCAACACTTAATGCTACTGAAACGATGATGGTATTTGCATCAGATATGCCTGGTGGAATGGGCGGTAAAGATTTGTGGATGTCTCAATACGATAAAAGAGCCAAAGAATGGACTAAACCTGTAAACCTAGGATCAAAAATTAATACCACTGGCGATGATATGTTTCCTTATATAGATAGCGATGGAAATTTATATTTTTCATCCAATGGTCATATAGGCATGGGTGGTTTGGATATGTTTTTTGCAGAAAAATCGGGAGACAATCAATGGAATAATATAGAGAACATGGGCTATCCGATGAATTCAGCAGCCGATGATTTCGGAATTATTTTTGACCGCTCAAAAGAGCCAAAAGGTTATTTTACCTCAAACAGAGCAGGTGGTAAAGGTCAAGACGACATCTATAGTTTTCGACTACCGCCTATCGAATTTTCTTTGGAGTGTGTGGTTAAAAACAAAAAAACGCTTGAACCTGTTTCTGGAGCAAGCTTGAAATTGGTTGGCTCAGATGGCTCAATGGTTGATGTAAAAACAGACAACACTGGAAGATTTTTATTTGAAGAAATCAGCGCAGACAAACGCTATTTGGTTAAAGAAACGAACTACACATTAGAAGCATCAAAAGATAAGTTCTTAAAAGATGAAAATAGACTAACAACAGTTGGCTATACAGAGTCGAAGAAATTTTATTTAGAATTTTTTATTCAACCGGCAACAAAAGATGTGGTTATTGATTTTCCGGAAGTACAGTATGCGTACGATAAAGCTGAATTATTAGTAGATGAAAGGATAAATTCTAAAGATTCTTTAGATTATTTATACTACACGCTTATTACTAACCCGAATATCTCTATTGAGTTGCAATCACACACCGATTGTCGTGGCTCTGATGGTTACAACTTAAAACTATCTCAACGAAGAGCAGAATCGTGTGTAAAATACTTAATCGAAAAAGGCATTCCTAAAGATAGATTAACTGCCAAAGGTTATGGAGAAACAGCTCCAAGATTTGATTATACCAAATGCGATGATGTTAATAAGCTAGAGAAAAAAGACAACGCACTTTTTGAAAAATATCACCAATTAAACAGACGTACGCAATTTAGAGTACTCACGTTCGATTATAAATCGGCCAACCAATATGGTGTTGTAGCAGGTAAAGAAGAAGAAGCGAAGAAATTTATTGAAAACTGGAAAGGAAAAGGAAGCAAGTAGCGTTCATAACAAATAATTATAAAAAGCATCTGTCAAGTGGCAGATGCTTTTTATTTTTGCACCATCATAATGACAATAGAATCACGATATCAAGGTAGAGGCGTTTCGGCAGGAAAGGAAGATGTACACAACGCCATCAAAAATCTTGATAAAGGATTATTCCCTAAAGCATTCTGCAAAGTAGTTCCCGATTATCTTACAGGAAGTGATGAACATTGTGTGGTAATGCATGCCGATGGCGCAGGCACCAAGTCATCGTTGGCATATATGTACTGGAAAGAAACGGGAGACTTATCTGTGTGGAAAGGCATTGCACAAGATGCTTTGATAATGAATATTGACGATTTATTGTGTGTGGGTGCTACAGATAACATTCTGTTGTCATCTACCATTGGGAGAAACAAAAATTTAATTCCAGGTGAAGTGCTTTCTGCTATCATCAATGGTACAGAAGAGCTCTTAGAAGATTTAAGAAAGCACGGAGTAAACATATATTCCACAGGTGGAGAAACAGCCGATGTGGGCGACTTGGTGCGTACCATTATAGTAGATTCTACCGTAGTGTGCAGAATGCGCAGAGATGAAGTAATTTCTAACCACAACATCCAAGCAGGCGATGTAATTGTAGGATTGTCATCAACAGGTCAAGCTACTTACGAAAGCGAATATAATGGCGGTATGGGTAGCAATGGCTTAACCTCAGCGCGCCATGATGTGTTTTCAAAACTATTAGCCGAAAAATACCCCGAAAGTTTCGACCCCAACGTGCCCAACGAATTGGTGTATTCAGGAACGAAAAAATTGACAGATACTATTTCAATCAACAAAACTTTTAACCTTCAATCTTCAATCTTCAACCTTCAACCTTCAACCTTCAATCTTCAACAAATTTCCGTAGGAAAACTAGTTCTCTCCCCAACCCGCACCTACGCGCCCATCATTAAAAAAATATTAGACAACCACAAAAAAGACATTCACGGTATGGTGCATTGCAGTGGTGGCGCACAAACTAAGGTGTTGCACTTTGTTGATGATGTTCACGTAATTAAAGACAATTTATTTTCCGTTCCACCTTTGTTTGAGCTCATTCAAAAAGAATCGAATACCGATTGGAAAGAAATGTATAAAGTATTTAACATGGGTCATCGAATGGAGTTATACGTTAAACAAGAACTAGCCCAAAGCATTATTGATATTTCAAAAACATTTAATGTAGAGGCTCAAATTGTGGGTAGAGTAGAAGCATCAAAAGAGAAAAAATTAACCATCGTTTCCGATAAAGGAACCTTTATTTATAATTAAAATCAATGGCAGAAAATTTTCTACCGAAGTTAGAAGCAATAAAAGTACGCTACGAAGAAGTGGGTAAACTCATTACCGACCCATCGGTTATTTCAGATATGAAGCGTTACGTTTCGCTTAACCGTGAATACAAGGACCTTGAGCCCATTGTAAATTTCTACAATGAGTATTATCATGTGGTAAAAAATATTGAATCGTCTAAAGAAATCATCAAAAACGAAAAAGACGAAGAGTTTAAAGAAATGGCAAAGTTGGAGTTGGATGAACTCACTGCCAAAAAAGAACACATGGATGAAGAAGTTAAAACACTTCTCATACCTAAAGACCCTGAAGACAATAAAAATGCCATTATAGAACTACGCGCTGGTACTGGTGGTGACGAAGCATGTATTTTTGTAGAAGACATATTTAGAATGTACACCATGTACTTTAAAGATAAAGGATGGAAGTGTGAAGTTTTAAACTCTACGGAAGGTGGAACGAAAGGCTACAAAGAAGTAGTGATGAGTATTGAAGGCGAAGAAATTTATGGTAATTTAAAATTTGAGTCGGGTGTGCATCGCGTGCAACGTGTGCCAGAAACAGAGTCACAAGGACGCGTACACACATCAGCCATTACAGTAGCTGTGCTTCCCGAAGCTGAAGAAGTAGATTTTGAACTCAACATGGGTGATATCAAAAAAGATACCTTTAGAGCATCGGGTGCGGGTGGTCAGCACGTAAACAAAACCGAGTCGGCTATTCGTTTAACACACTTACCAACCAACACGGTAGTAGAGTGTCAGGATGGACGTTCGCAACATAAAAATTACGAAAAAGCATTGCAGGTTTTGCGCTCACGTTTGTACCAAGCAGAGTTAGATAAAATTCATGAAGCACGTGCAGCACAACGTAAATCATTGGTTTCAACAGGCGACCGTTCGGCTAAAATTCGCACCTATAATTATCCTCAAGGACGCATTACCGACCATCGTATTGGCAAAACCATCTATAATCTTGGAAACTTCATGAATGGTGACATTCAAGAAATGATAGATGCACTTAAAATGGCGGAAAATGCAGAAAAATTAAAAGCAGGTATAGAAGTATAATGACCAAGCAACAACTCATAGAGCAAATTAAACAAAAGCAAAGCTTTTTATGCATTGGTCTCGACCCCGATTTGAATAAAATTCCTAAACACCTTCTTACACTCGAAGACCCAATTTTTGAATTCAACAAGCAAATTATAGATGCCACTAAAGATTATTGTGTTGCCTACAAACCCAACGTTGCTTTTTATGAATGTCTTGGTCCAAAAGGTTGGGAGAGTTTGAAAAAAACATTGGACTACATTCCTAAAGATATCTTTACCATTGCTGATGCCAAACGTGGTGATATTGGTAACACATCAGATATGTACGCCCTTACGTTTTTTGAGTATCTCAATGCAGATGCCGTTACCGTTGCACCTTACATGGGTAGTGATTCTGTTACTCCGTTTTTAAAATTTAAAAATAAATGGGTAGTGCTTTTGGCACTAACCTCTAATGAAGGCAGTAAAGATTTTCAATTATTTTCTAACGGAAACACAACGCTTTTCGAAGAAGTCATTACCAAGTCTCAACAATGGGGTAGCGATGAAAACGTGATGTATGTAATTGGTGCCACACGTGGTGAAGATATTGCTCATGCAAGAAAATTAGCGCCTAAGCATTTCTTTTTAGTACCAGGTGTTGGCGCACAAGGTGGTTCTTTACAAGAAGTTTGTAAATATGGTTTAACGAAAGATTGTGGCTTATTGGTGAACTCTTCACGTGGCATTATCTATACCGATAATTCCGAAAACTTTGCGCAAGCGGCTAAAGAAGCAGCTAAAAAATTGCAAGAAGAGATGAAAAAATATTTACAGCAAATTTGGTAGCTGAAATACACTAATGCGCCAAAAACGTATGGCTGCCAATTAAAAAATCTTCATTTAAACCTCTGTTCTTCCAAAACACCTGAATGGTGTATTCGTTCTGTGTTTGGAAGTGTGTGCCTTCAATAAATGCTTCGTCTATTTTGTCTGATTGCTTTTTCACGTACACATATTCGTAATCGTAAAAACCTTGTTTTAGAAGTAAAGATGTTGAGTAGATTTTAGTTTCTATATCGTAGTTAAGTTTGAATTTATCATTGATTTGCCAATCGGATAGTTCTCCAAAAATGTAAATATCTCCATCGGGTAAAAACTGTGGAACGTTGAGTGAGAAATTTACCGCAACGTATTCTGCAGTTAAATCAGACGGTTCGCGGTCTTGATTTTTGATGAGCAATTTTCCGTTGAGGTCTTCTTTGCTAAAATATTTGGCAAAGGTTCTAGCTTTTTCTTCTAAAAGTGTAACGTGAATGTCGTTGCCTGTTTTTTCAATTCGAGCAATATTTTCGGCATTGTAGCGCAACGATTGAATGTTCAAACTTCTAAATTCATTGCCTCCGTCAAATACATTTTCTTCATCAAAATCATAGGTTAGGGTAGAGTTTTCAATAAAAATAGGTTTTAGGTTGGTTCTTATGTCCACTCTATTTCCATTTTTGAAGAGTCGCACTTCTATCTCTTGCGTTGGGTTGTAAATACCTTCGGGAATGGAAATTTTAAAATCAATTTCTTGACGATAATTAGCATCGTCTAACTTGGAAGCTTTTTTCACATCGGGTTCAATGGTACATTTATTTTCCAACACTTGAAATCGCTTTATAAACGCCAGTTGATTGGTTTCCATGTCGAATACTTTTAGTGCATAATTTCCCGATTTTGTAAACGAATAATCAGTAGGAAAAACAAACGAATAATGTTTAAAATTTACCAACGTATTTTGCGAATATTGCGCTTGGTCAATGTAATCGTTGATGAAGCCATTGATAAAGTTTTGCGTGTTTTCTGTGGTTTCTTCCCAATCAGAATAACAGCGCACAATTTGATACGAAAAACGTCTTAAGTTTTCAGAAAAATCATCAAACCGAATAGTCAATTTTTCTTCAGAGTTTAGATAAATGATAGGTTCTTTCAATGCCCATTTTTCAGGTTTTAAAAGCACCGTGTGTATAGTTGAATCTACCACAATATCTTGGAGAATTAATCTACTTATGTTGGTAGGTTGTTCCTCTATTTTTATAGGAGTGGAAACCTCTTCGCCAAACTCATAATAACCCGTTGAACACGCTGACAGCAAAATTGTTAGGCAAGAATAGATAAATACTTGTTTGTTTAGAATCATTATAAATTAAAAAATTGTCATTAACTTTCGTCCGTAGAATGAACAAATGTATAATTTTGCCCACTAAGATATAAAGGAAAGAGATGTCTAAGAATATAAAAATTACTAAAGGGCTAGATATCAAATTAAAGGGAGAAGCAGAAAAAGTAGTCGTAAATGCCAATCCAAGTGATGTTTACACATTAAAGCCCGCAGATTTCCACGGATTAACTCCAAAATTATTGCTTAAAGAAGGTGCACAAGTAAAAGCAGGAACCGCCATTTTTGTTGACAAACAAAGAGAGAGCGTGTGCTTTGCATCGCCTGTAAGTGGTGAGATTGTTGAGGTAGTTAGAGGGGAAAAACGCAAAATATTATCTGTAAAAATATTGGCAGATAAAGGCGAAATGAAATACGAATCATTTGCTTCTGCCGACCCAAACAAACTTACACGAGAGCAAATAAAAGAACAGCTTTTAAAAAGTGGCTGCTGGCCTTATATAAAGCAACGTCCTATTGATATTGTTGCTAATCCAGAGCAAACGCCCAAAGCAATTTTTATTTCGGCATTTGATTCATCTCCACTTGCTCCTGATTATGATTTTATCGTTCATAATTACGGTGAATTATTCCAAACAGGCGTTGATGCTTTAGCAAAACTTACCGATGGAAAAGTGCACTTAAATGTAAGATCAGAATTAAAACCATCGGGCGTGTTTACCAACTGTAAAAATGTTCAGATAAATAAAGTATCAGGTCCACATCCAGCAGGAAATGTTGGTGTGCAAATTCATCACATAGACCCAATCAATTCGGGTGAAGTAGTGTGGGTGGTAAATCCGCAAGACGTGTTGATTATTGGTCGCTTGTTTGCTCAAGGCAAATACGATGCTACCAAAACCATTGCTGTGGCAGGCCCAAGAGTTAAATATCCAAAATATCACAGAGTGATTTCTGGCGCTACTATAAAAAGTATTTTAAGCGATGATTCATCTAAAGATAATCGCTACGTTTCTGGAAATGTATTAACAGGCGATAATGCTGGCGCAGATGGCAACTTGGGCTTTTATCACCATCAAATTTGCGTTTTAGAAGAAGGGGATAAATTCAAATTCTTTTTAGGCGATGGTTGGATGGGCTTAGGATTGAACAAACACTCGGCTTCTAGAACTTATTTTTCTTGGTTGATGCCAAGTAAAAAATACGCATTAGACACCAACCAAAATGGCGAACCACGTTCATTTGTAATGACTGGTCAATACGAAAAAGTATTTCCATTTGATATCTATCCAGTACACTTATTAAAGTCTATAATTACGAATGACATCGAATCAATGGAAAAACTGGGCATTTATGAAGTAGCTCCAGAAGATTTTGCCTTGTGTGAATATGTTTGCACATCAAAAATCAACGCTCAGGAAATCGTTCGTGAAGGATTGGATGTGATTTATAAAGAATGTATGTAATTTTTAAAATAGAAAGATGCAGTTTTTAAGAAACTTAATAGACAAACAAAAAGCGCTTTTAAATAAAAGTGAAAAAACCAAGAAGTTTTGGCCACTTGTTGATGCGTTAGATACGTTTGCATTTACACCAAATCATGCCACACATTCAGGCTCTCACATTAGAGATGGTATAGATTTAAAACGTACCATGATGACGGTAATCATCGCCTTAATCCCATGCTTATTATTTGGTATGTGGAATATTGGTCACCAACATTTCTTAGCAATAGGCGAAGAGGCTACGTTAATGGCTAAATTTATTTATGGTGCTATAAAAGTATTGCCTTTAGTAGTTGTATCGTATGCCGTAGGTTTAGGTGTAGAATTTATTTTTTGTATCCGCAACGGTCATCCCATCCAAGAAGGATTTTTAGTGTCAGGATTATTAATTCCTCTTGTAATGCCAATAGGCGTTCCATTGTGGATGGTAGCAATTGCAACGGCTTTTGCCGTGTTGATTGCCAAAGAAGTATTTGGTGGAACAGGAATGAACGTACTCAACGTTGCGCTTACAGCACGTGCGTTTTTATTCTTTGCTTATCCAACCATGATGTCGGGTGATAAAGTATGGATTGCAGAACAACCTGATGGCTATTCAGGAGCAACTTATTTAGGTAAATTAGCTTCTTTCACTTCTGACTCGCCAGCATATTCAAATCTTACGGAATTTTATAATCAGCTTTCAGTTACCGAAATGTTAAT
>JBKHVV010000066.1:0-10339 GCA_046569885.1 Bacteroidia bacterium | reverse complement strand
TGTTCCAGCAGCTTCTAATACATCATAGGTGTTAATGCCTAAGCGATTAAAAATGATGGATAATTCGTTTATCAACGCAATGTTTACATCACGTTGTGTGTTTTCAATAATTTTTGCTGCTTCTGCTACTTTAATGGTTGGAGCGCGGTGTACGCCTGCCTTTATAACCAATTCGTAGGTCTTAGCTACAACTTCTAATGACTCATCATCACACCCCGAAACAATTTTTAAAATATTAGGAAGCGTATGCACTTTATCTCCTGGGTTGATACGCTCTGGAGAATATCCCACTTTAAAATCGTTAGGAAATTTTAAACCCGATTCTTGTTCCAAAATAGGAATACAATCTTCTTCTGTACAGCCTGGATATACGGTAGATTCAAACACTACGTAGTCGCCTTTTTTCAAAACTTTTCCAACTGTTTTTGAGGCGCCTAATAACGGACTTAAATCTGGTAAGTTCGCATCGTTAATTGGAGTTGGCACAGCAACGATAAAAAAGTTTACATCACGTAAATCTTCGATATCTGCGGTAAATAAAATATCTGCCCCTTCAAATTCTGAAGCATCTAATTCATTACTTGGGTCAATGTTGTTGCGCATTAGTTGCACACGCTCTTTGTTGATGTCGAAACCAACAACTTTAATTTTTTTGGCAAATTCTAATGCGATGGGCAATCCTACATAGCCCAATCCAATTACGGCTAACTTAGCTTCTTTGTTTACTAGTTTGTTATACATATCCATTTTTATCTCGTATTTCATAAATGCGTTCTATAATTTCTACCACTTTTAGTCCTTCCATAGCATTGGTAGTGGCTGTCGTTCTACCTTTTAGTGTGTCCACCACATTTTCTATAATGTGATGATGATTGGCCGCAGAGCCCTTGTAAGTTCCATAATCATTGGCTGGATTTGACGGACGAAGCGTTGGCATTTCATAGTCTTCAATGTGGCAATACTCCACTTCATTCATGTACTGTCCGCCTACTTTTACACTTCCTTTGCTTCCAATAATGGTAATGCTACTTTCTAAGTTTTTATCCCACACTGCAGTAGAATAATTGATAGAGCCCATA
The DNA here is from genome assembly GCA_046569885.1 of Bacteroidia bacterium. Classification (GTDB taxonomy): domain Bacteria; phylum Bacteroidota; class Bacteroidia; order Flavobacteriales_D; family Parvicellaceae; genus JBKHVV01. Next base: position 9,260 of record JBKHVV010000066.1, on the reverse strand, counting down.
CCACCATCTACAAAATCGAAACTTACAAAGCCCGAATCTTCAAAATCGGTAGAGTGTTGGTGCGCAAAATCTTTGAATTTTCCTTGTATGTTGGTGATGTCTCCAAACAACCAATACATAATGTCTATAAAGTGGGAAAACTGAGTAAACAAAGTACCACCATCCATTTTAGTAGTGCCTTTCCAACCGTCTTTTTTATAATAGCGGTCGTCTCTATTCCAATAACAGTTTACTTGCACCATGTAAACATCTCCAATGATTTTTTCAGAAACGATTTTCTTCAACCACTCTGATGGTGGAGAGTATCTATTTTGCATGACGCAAAAAACTTGCTTATTGTTGCGTAGTGATTTAAAAATAATTTCTTCACATTTTTTCTTCGACAAACCCATTGGTTTTTCAATCACCACATGCTTGTTGTGTTCAAGAGCGAATAGTGACTGTTCGGCATGAAGTCCATTAGGAGTACATATCGTAACAACATCAACAGAAGCTTCATTTTTTAAAAGTTCTTCTACAGATTGATAATAACTAACATTGAATCTATCAATATCTGCATCTTTTTCTGAAACAATATCACACATCGCCAATAACTCCGACTCGGGATTGCGTTGAATCATTTCTGCGTGGCGTTTACCAATGTGTCCGCAACCAATAACTGCAAATTTTATTTTGTCGCTCATAATTTTGTTACAGCGTTATTTTCCAGTTTATATTTTTCGCCACTTTCGGAACAAGTGGCTAGTTTGTTTTCAAATGTTAACCGATGACCGTATTCGCTTACCCAACCAATTTGTTTGGCAGGATTGCCAACTACTAAAGCATAAGCGGGTACATCTTTTGTGATAACTGCACCAGCACCAATTAAGGCATATTCACCAATAGTATTTCCACAAATAACGGTTGCGTTTGCACCAATTGAAGCTCCTTTTTTTACGAAGGTTTGCTTGTATTCTTCTTTTCTTACAATGGCACTTCTAGGGTTGATAACGTTGGTAAAAACCATAGATGGTCCTAAAAACACATCATCCTCACATATCACGCCCGTATAGATAGACACGTTGTTTTGCACTTTTACATTTTCACCCAAAATTACACCTGGTGAAACCACCACGTTTTGACCAAGATTGCATCGCTTTCCAATTTTACAATTGGGCATAATGTGAGAGAAATGCCAAATTTTTGTGCCTTCTCCAATCTCGCAACCTTCGTCAATTACAGCCGAGCTATGTGCAAAGAAATGGGTTGAAGGTTGAAGGTTGAAAGTTGAAGGTCGAACGTTGAACCCTTCGGCTTCGCTCAGGGCAGGAGCTGAGGGTTTTTGATATTCTTCTTCTGGTTCTTCAAATTTATATCCTTTGTTTTCTGAATTTTTTAGATAGGTTATTAGTGAACCAATTTTTTTTGATATTACTTCTGCTTTCTCTTTAAGTTCAGAAAGTTGATTTTCGTTTATATATTTTCTATCCTTTAATTTATATAGCTGAGAGCGAACTTCTCCACATGATGCTTTTGCAATACTCAAGAATTGTATGAATTCTTTAGTTCCATTTCTTTCAAACCCTTCAGCAATGTTATCACTAACAGACATTGTAGACTTGTCGATTTGTGAGCGCAGAGCATAGTCGTTAGAAAGTTCGGTACTTTTGATAATACCAAATATTTCTTTTGATAATTGGTTTGCCAACTGCCATGCTTCTATGTCTTCAAATCTTCTAAATGTTGCCATCAACTTTTAACATTAAACTTTTAACCTTCAACCTATTTAGTAATGAAGGCATCAAAATTATTGTGTTCTTTTCTGTTTAGTTCTTCAGGTGAGAGAGACTTAAAATAATCATAAGTGATTTTTAAACCTTCTGCTCTGCTTACTTTTGGTTCCCATCCTAAAAGTTTACGTGCTTTGTCAATGTTTGGCTGACGCTGCATAGGGTCGTCTTTTGGTAATTCTTTGTAAATTATTTTTTGTGTTGTGCCCGTTAGTTTAATAATTTCTTCAGCGAATTCTTTAATCGTAATTTCATCAGGATTGCCAATGTTTACAGGTTGTGCATAATCGCTCATAAGCAGACGATAAATACCTTCAACCAAATCATCTACATAACAAAATGAACGCGTTTGCGAGCCGTCTCCAAATACGGTTAAATCTTCTCCTCTTAGTGCTTGACCAATAAATGCCGGTAGTACACGTCCATCATTTAAGCGCATGCGTGGACCATAGGTATTAAATATTCTTACAATACGAGTTTCTAACCCATGATAGGTATGGTAAGCCATAGTTATAGCTTCTTGAAAGCGTTTTGCTTCGTCATAAACTCCACGAGGACCAACAGGATTTACGTTTCCGTAATATTCTTCTGTTTGCGGATGAACTAATGGGTCGCCATATACTTCTGATGTAGAAGCAATCATCATTCTAGCGCCTTTTGCTTTTGCCAAACCTAAGCAGTTGTGTGTTCCAAGCGAACCAACTTTTAAGGTTTGTATAGGAATTTTTAAATAATCAATAGGGCTTGCAGGTGATGCAAAATGCAAAATATAATGCAAATCTCCTTCAATATTGATGTGTTTAGATACATCATGATTGATGAATTCAAAATTGGGGTTGTTTTTCAGATGTTCTAAATTTTCCAAACGACCTGTAATCAGGTTATCCATGCCTATTACATAGAACCCTTCTTTTAGAAAACGATCGCATAGGTGAGAACCTAAAAAACCCGCAGCACCAGTAATTAAAACCCGTTTCATGATTGTTTTACATTTACAGGTTCTACAATTTCTCTACCAACACTCGCGTAGTAAAAATCTTGTTGTTTCATTTCTTCAACATCGTATAAATTACGTCCATCAAAAATTACTTTTTCACTCAATTTAGAAGCAATTTTTTTGAAATCTGGTGTGCGGAATAATGCCCATTCGGTAGCAACTATCAATGCGTCTGCACCATCTAAACACGAATATTCATCTTGTGCAAATTCTATTTTGTTGCCATATTTTGCTTTCACATTTTTCATGGCTTCAGGGTCGAAGCATTTTACTTTTGCACCATTTTTTAGCAATTCGTCAATAATGTATAATGCAGGCGCTTCGCGGATGTCATCGGTATCGGGTTTAAATGCCAAGCCCCATAATGCAAAGGTTTTTCCTGAAATATTGCTTTGGTAGTAATCATTTATTTTTGGAATGATGGATGTTTTTTGACGCTCGTTTACGTCCATCACCGCATTGATAATTTTAAAATCGTAGCCAGCTTCTTTACCAGATTTTGCTAATGCAGAAACGTCTTTTGGAAAGCAACTTCCGCCATAGCCAATGCCTGGAAATAGGAAGCGATTACCTATGCGCGTGTCTGTTCCAATACCACGTCTTACCATATCAACATCTGCCCCAACAAGCTCACAGAAGTTGGCAATCTCGTTCATGAAAGTAATTTTAGTGGCTAAGAATGCATTGGCAGCATACTTGGTCAATTCCGCAGATTTTTCATCCATAAAAATTACTGGATTTCCTTGACGAACGAATGGTTTGTACAATTCTTTTAACACTTTAATCGCTTTAGCGGAGCGCGTACCAATTACCACTCTGTCTGGCTTCATAAAATCATCTACGGCAAATCCCTCACGTAAAAATTCGGGGTTTGACACCACGTCAAAATCTACCGTAGCATTTTTTGCAACAGCAGCGGTTACCTTATCTGCAGTGCCAACAGGTACGGTACTTTTATCAATAATGATTTTATATTCGGTGATGATTTTTCCTAACTCTTCGGCAACGCCTAAAATGTATTTTAAATCTGCAGAACCATCTTCATCTGGAGGAGTGGGTAGCGCTAAAAATATGATTTGACATTGGTCAATGGCTTCTTTCAAATTCGTAGTAAATGACAACCGTTTTTGTTTGATGTTGCGTTCAAACAAAACATCTAAATGCGGTTCGTAAATGGGTACCACACCGTTTTTCATTTTTTCAACTTTCGCTTTGTCAATGTCAACACAAATAACGTTGTTGCCTGTTTCTGCAAAGCAGGTTCCTGTTACTAAACCTACATATCCTGTTCCTACAACTGCAATGTTCATCTTTAATTTAGTTTTTAAGGTTGATAAACTCCATTACGCTATCTGTAATGAATTTTAATTGTTGTTCGTCTAATTCGGTGTGCATGGGCAGAGACATAACTCTGCTGCACAAATCATTGGTTATTTTAAAATCGTTTTCGTTAGCTTGTGGCTGTAAATACGCTTTTTGGTGATGCAAAGGAATTGGGTAATAAATCATACATGGAATACCTTTATCGTTAAGATATTTTTTCAATTCATCACGATTGATTCCATTGCATTTTAATGTGTATTGGTGAAACACGTGTGTGGTGTTTTTTCCAATCACAGGTGTCTCTAATTCTTTTACATTCGCAAAGGCTTTGGTGTAATAATCTGCTGCTTTTTGACGCGCGGCAATGTACTCATCCAAATGTCTCAATTTAATTCTTAAAATGGCGGCTTGTATGCTGTCTAAACGGCTGTTTACGCCAACTTCATCGTGAACGTATTGCACACTTTGACCATGATTAGCAACCATTCTAATGCGTTTTGCCAATTCATCATCATTGGTAAACATAGCACCACCATCGCCAAAGCAACCTAAATTTTTTGAAGGGAAAAATGACGTGCAGCCAATGGTTCCAATGGTTCCAGCTTTTTGTTTTGAACCATCTGAGAACGTATAATCAGCGCCTATGGCTTGCGCAGTATCTTCAATTACATAAAGGTTGTGCTCTTTGGCAATTTGCATAATGGCTTCCATGTTGGCACATTGCCCAAATAGATGCACAGGAACAATGGCTTTTGTTTTTGGTGTGATAGCTTTTTTTAGGGCATCAACATCCAAATCAAACGTATCAGGATACACATCAACTAAAACGGGTTTTAGTTTTAAAAGAGCAATTACTTCGGCAGTTGCAACGTAGGTAAAACAAGCAGTAATTACCTCATCACCTGGTTGAAGATTAAGCGCCATCATGGCTATTTGAAGAGCGTCTGTACCGTTGGCACAAGGAATTACGTGTTTAACGCTTAAGTATTTCTCAAGTTCTGCTTGAAATGCTTTAACTTCTGGACCATTGATGTATGCTGAAGAACGCACCACATTGATAACGGCTTCGTCCACTTCATGTTTTATTTTTTCGTACTGACCTAAGAGGTCAACCATTTGTATGTTCATTCAAACTAAAATATAAGACTGCGAATATACGTTTTTTCTCGTTTTCTTAAGGCGAATTTTAAGTACTTCTTGTGGTGTTAAAATAAATTAACATTTTTGTAGTTTAGATTTAAAACAAAACGTGCAAAAAATAACCACATATTTATTAGTTGTTTTGCTTACCTTATCGGGAGTTGTAAAAGCTCAAGATGAGCCTAAAATAAGCGATTCAACGCAGCAATTGTTTTTTGTTGCTGTATCTTATGGTGGGCAACTTCCAGGCGCAGATTTGGCTTCTCGTTTTGGCATGAATTCCTACATAGGTCCTCAATTTGGCTTTAAAACCAACAAGAATATCACGTTTGGACTAGAATGGTATTTCTTTTTTAGCAAAAATGTAAGTGAAGCTGACGAAATATTTAAGGGTTTATATAATTCACAAGGGTATTTTTTGAACGAAAATGGTGAACCGTCTTTTGTTTCTGTTTTTGAGCGAGGACATATTATTACTGGAACCGTTGGAAAAATTTTTCCGCTTGGAAAAAATTATGATTCTGGACTACAAGTGAAGTTTGGCGCAGGTTTTATGCGTCATAAAATTCGCATTGATAATGAATTTGATCAAACACCACAAATTAGTGGTGAGTATAAAAAATTGTACGATAGATTGACTTCAGGGCTTGTGTTGTCTCAGTTTGTGGGTTATACGCATTTCGGCCCAACCAACATTTTTAACTATTACGTAGGTTTCGAAATTTTTGAAGGTTTTACCAAAGGCAGACGCGATTGGCAAGCCGATTTGTATAGACCTTACACCGAAAACCGATTTGAGTTACTTTATGGCGTAAAACTTGGCTGGATGATTCCATTTAGAAGACGCCTCGTGGCAGATTATTATGTGTTTTAACGTGTTATAATCTTTAAAAATAGACTCAAAATCATTTAAAACTAGTTTTGGACTATTTAGAACTTACTACTAAATTTACGCGATGATTAGCACTTTATTTATTAGGAAGAGTCCGTTGACGAGATAATGAAATTACATTACAGAGAATTAGGAGAAGGAAAACCGTTGATAATTTTACACGGACTGTTTGGTTCGTCTGACAACTGGCAAACGCTGGCGAAAAAATTCGCAGAACGATTTAGAGTAATTTTAGTTGACCAACGCAATCACGGACACTCACCAAAAAGCGATGAATTCAATTACCATCTTTTATCTGAAGATTTATTGGAATTATTGGATGACTTAAACATTGATAAGGCAAATTTAATTGGCCATTCAATGGGCGGAAAAACCATCATGCATTTTGCACAAAAACATCCTGAACGAATAGAAAAAATGATGGTGGTTGATATTGCACCAAAACAATATCCATCACATCATGATGTGATTTTAGAAGGTTTAAATGCGATTGATTTGAGTGTTGTAAAATCGCGGGGTGAAGCAGAAAAAATATTAGATAACTACATTCAAGATTTTTCGGTAAAACAATTTTTATTAAAAAATCTTTACTGGGAAATTCCTGGAGAGCAATTAGCTTGGCGAATAAACTTACCCGTATTAACAAGAGAAATGGGTAACATTCTAAGCGAAGTACCTAGCAAAGATTGCGATGTAGAAACGCTATTTGTTCGAGGAGATAAATCCAATTATATTTTAGAAAGTGATTTTCAAAAAATAAAAGTGCAATTTCCAAACTCAAAAATAATTACCATAGAAGGTGCTGGACATTGGATACATGCCGAAAAACCTTTAGAATTCTACACTACGACAATACGCTACTTCAACGCTTGATTGTTTAAAAATCATCTATCAAAAAATATATAGCACGTAGTTTTATTTTATTTTTGAGTTGTGAAACTTCCGTTTGGCTATACATTTGAATACAAATTTAAGTGGCAACATCTTAAAAATCGCTATTTTATTGTTTCGTTTTTACTCTTCTTACATTTGCTTATTACTGAAGAAACAAACGTGTTTCAGCTCATTTCAGAACGAAGAGAAATAAAACGTGTTGAAAAAGAAAACGAACAAAAACGTGAAGAAATTAAGCAAACAAAAAAAGCCGTTGCTGAGCTAACTACCGATAAAGTCTATCTCGAAAAATTTGCCAGAGAGCAGTATTTCATGAAAAAAAATGACGAAGATATTTTCATTTTCGTTGAAAAATAATCCTATTTCCAATCTATTTTCTATAACTTTATCCATTAAATTAAAAGGTAATGGAGCACGTTAATTTTAATGAATTTACTCCTTCCAATTTGGAAGAATGGAAAGCAATTGCCACAAAAGAATTAAAAGGCAAAAGCTATGAGGACGTGTTGGTAAAATTTACTGAAGACAACATTCCTGTTGAAGCTCTTTACAACTCAGAAAACTCTCCTAAAAACGAAATATCCCTTTCTGAATTTCCTTACACAAGAGGCGTAAAAAATGATAATTCTTGGAAAATTAATGAGGATATTTATTTTGCAACACCAATAGAAGGAAACAAAAAAGCTTTAAAAGCATTAGCAGGCGGAGCAAATTCTGTAACATTTATTGGGGAAATTTTTTCCAACAATGATGCTGAACAATTGCTCAACAACATTATGCTCGACATCATTGATGCTTACTACGTATTAAACAACGAGGGCTACGCTTTTGTATCCGAATACTTTGCTAAAAATTACGAAAAAATAAACCTTACAGGTGGGTTTTTAATGGAAGAAATTTCTTCGAAGAATTTATATCAATCCCCATTATTTAGCTACTATAATATTAATGGTTACTCTTTTAACAACAATGGAGCAACAACAGTTCAAGAGATTGCTTTGTGTTTAGCAAAAGCAAACGAATTATCACATCAATTAAATCAAAATGGCTTAAACATTGACGAAGCTTCTGCGCTTATAAAGTTTTCCTTAGGATGTTCGCCTAACTATTTTGAAGAAATAGCTAAAATTCGCACTTTACGCACCTTGTGGAGTAATGTTGTAGATGCTTACAAACCACAACACGCTTGCTCTCGAGTAGCTTATATAATGAATAAAACATCATCGTTTTATCATGCAGGATTGGACATAAACAACAACATTTTGCGCAACACCACTCAAGCTATGAGTGCTGTTTTAGGAGGATGCAACGCATTAACCGTTTCACCTCACAATTTTGACGATAACAATGATTTTGCTTTGCGCGTAGCTCGAAACATTCAACTCATTTTACAAGAAGAAGCATATTTCAATAAAGTGTCAGACCCAAGTGGCGGTGCTTATTTTGTTGAATATCTAACGGAACAACTATGTGAAAAATCATGGGCATTATTTCAAGCTATTGAAACAAAAGGTGGCTTTTCTTCTTTTCAAAAAAATGGAGATTTAGATAAGTTATTAAACGAAAGTTTATCGCTAAAAAAACATGCTGTTGAGCAAAAAGAAAAAACGGTTTTAGGCGTAAACAAACATCCTAATGCTAATGACAAAACACCTATAAATACTAATAAAAATCATCTGACTTCATTTTTAGAAAAACAAACAAAAGCGATTTAAGTTCAAAAAATGAAACCTGATTTTACCAAAATAGCATACAAAAAACAAGGCGAAAAAAATCCATTTTCTGCCCAACAACATATTTGGCAAACGCCCGAAAATATTGATGTGAAAAACGTCTACACCAAAAAAGATGTTGAACAATTACATCACTTAAATTTTGTTTCTGGCAGAGCGCCTTTTTTACGCGGACCATACTCTACTATGTATGCTATTAAGCCTTGGACCATTAGACAGTATGCGGGTTTCAGTACTGCCGAAGATAGCAATGCATTTTACCGAAGAAATTTAGCCGCAGGACAAATGGGGCTTTCTGTAGCATTCGATTTAGCCACGCATCGTGGTTACGATTCAGACCATCCGCGTGTGGAAGGCGATGTAGGAAAAGCAGGTGTAGCCATTGATTCGATAGAGGACATGAAAATTCTCTTCGACCAAATTCCGTTGGATAAAATGTCGGTATCGATGACGATGAATGGTGCGGTGCTTCCCATTTTAGCATTTTACATTGTAGCAGCCGAAGAGCAAGG
>JBKHVV010000065.1:0-10425 GCA_046569885.1 Bacteroidia bacterium | reverse complement strand
ACAAGTGCTATGAACGCTATTGATAAGCTCTACACCAAACGTGATGATATTAAAGAATTGGTGCTCCTAAAAACCTTAGCAGACGCTTATTACAATGAAGAATTTGACAGAAAAAATATCCTGAAAATTATTGATAGTATTGCTATGTCAAGCGCGTTTGAAGAGAATAAAAAAGTGGCAAAAAACTATTTTAAAACACTTACACAATTAGAAATTGATTTTCCTGCGCCAAATTTTAAATTTCAAACACAACAAGGAAACGTTATTTCATTGAACGATTTAAAAGGTAAACATATTTATTTAAGTTTTATGTCAGCGCAAAGCAACACGTGCGTTGCAGAGATGAATGCCTTAAAAGTACTCTATGAAAAATATGGTAATGTTGTTGAGTTTGTTACCATATTTATAGATAAAGACCAAAGCAGATTAAACCATTTTATAAAAGATAAAAACTATAAATGGCACATCGCACACTTTAACAATAGCCAAGAATTGCTAAATAGTTACAAAATAAAAACCGTACCTACTTATTATTTGATAAACGAAAATGGAAAACTCGTTCAACTACCTGCACTAAAACCTGTACCTGAAGGCAGTACGCCTTCTATTGATGAAACGTTTTACAAAATAAAAAAAGGGAAAGCAGGCGAAAAGGAATTTAATGTTGGGAGAAAGTAGTTGGCTGAACTAACTAATAAAATTGTACTTATGGAATTTAAAACAACCCTTATTCTATTAACGCTAACGATATTTTTCAACTTCGCTTATTCTCAAGATAAGAAACATACTATTGATATTGAACTTGAGCATTGTCTTAGTTTAGATTCAAACATGACCACCAGTGATATGATGAACTGTGCAATTATTACAAGAGATGCATGGGAGAAAGAAATGAATAAATATTTTGAATTACTCCTATCAATATTAACATCAGAGCAGCAAAATCAACTAAATCTATCTCAACAAAAATGGATAGAATTCAAAGAAGAAGAGTTTGAGTTATCCAACAAAATATACAATGAAATAGAAGGTACAATGTGGAGATTAGTCGCTATAGATAATCAATCAAACATATTTAAAAAGAGAGCTATTGAACTAATAAGTTATTACGAAAATCTAACTTTTGAATAAATCATCTAATTCACTAACCACATCAACAATAGCAGGATAAGTATTTGCAAAAACAGTGGTTTTAACTTGTTCTAAAGGCATCCATTTTACGTCTTCTATATTTTCTTCTGTTTGCGGAGTGAGTTTTCCTGAAAAATTAGTTGTCATCAAAAACCAATGCGTTTTTTTCAAAACAGATTTGCCTTTTAGTTCATAAGTGTGATACGTTGGCGAAAGTTCTTTTATAATTTTTAAGCCATCAATGCCACACTCCTCTTCTACTTCGCGGATGGCAGCTTCATCAATTTTTTCGCTTTGCTCTATTTTTCCCTTGGGTAAATCCCATTTTCCTAAACGAAGAATTACTAAGATTTCATTTTTTTCATTCAACACCAAACCGCCTGCAGCTTCTATAAATAAATAATCAGCAAAAAAATTAAAAAAAGAATTTTTACCCACTACATGACTCAACGCATTTTCGTTGATAAACTGCTCAATTTCATTTTTATCAGAGGAATTTAAAACTGCTGAATTTTGTGAGTTATAAACATCTGATGGCTGCTGGTGAAAAAAAACAACCGTGTCGTTAAAGAAAACTTTATACTTTTGCTCCACTTCTTATGTACAATTCCGTTTCGGCATTAAAGGTAGCAGAATTTTTGCTACAAATAAAAGCAGTGGTGCTTCAACCTAACGAACCATTTACGTGGGCTTCGGGCTGGAAGTCGCCTATATATTGCGATAACCGCAAAACCTTGTCTCATCCAAAAATTCGCACCTACATTCGCCAGCAATTTTGCGAAGCGATAGTAATGAAATATGGCAAGCCAGATATTATTGCAGGTGTAGCTACAGGTGGCATTGCTCAAGGCGTGTTGGTGGCTCAAGAGCTTGGCATAGGTTTTTGTTATGTGCGCCCTGAACCGAAAAAACATGGCTTAGGCAACCAAGTAGAAGGTGCCGTTGAAAAAGGACAAAGTGTGGTTATTATCGAAGATTTGATTTCTACCGGAAATAGCAGTTTAAATGCTGTAAAAGCTCTTAGAGACGCTGGATTAGCAGTAAAGGGCATGGGCGCTATTTTTACCTATGGTTTTGAATTGGCAGAAGAAAACTTCAAGAAAAATGATTGCGAATTATTCACGCTAACCAATTACGATATTCTTTTAGAAAAAGCGTTAGAAAAAAATTACATATCCAACCAAGAGATAAAAACCTTAAAAGCGTGGAAGGAAAAACCTGCCGAGTGGGGAAAATAAACATATATGACGGACATTACGAGCGAGACGGTTACTCTAAAAACACCCATTCAAGAAATTTTTAATTTTCTTTCTGATTTAAACAATTATAATCAGCTTTTGCCAGCAGACAACATTTCCGATTTTCAATCAACTAAAGAAAATTGTTCCTTTAAAGTGCAAAATGCTTATAACATTGGGTTAAATAAACAAAGCGAGCAAAGTCCAAATTTGATTACGTTAAATTCATCAGAAAATTCGCCCATAAAATTTGAGTTGAGCATTCATATTTCTGAAAAAAATAGCGAAACATCTACCTACCTAAATTGTCAAGCTGACTTAAATCCTATGCTAAAAATGATGGTAGAACGCCCTTTGCAAAATCTATTCAACTATATGGCAAAGCGCTTGAAAGAAGTTAAGGGTTGAAAGTTTAAGGTTTAAAATTGAAGGTTTAAGGTTATTCGCTATTATTCACTTTTCATTAAAAATTCCAATTCTTTTAGCGAGTAGGTTTTTTCTGCTCCATTTTTATCCACCACCAACCGACCATCAGACAATATTTGCTTAATAGTTCCTTCATAATATCCATCATTATCTTTTAATGCAATCTTGGTGTTATAGCCGTACAATTTTGAGTAGTAAGCATCAAAAAGTGATTTGTCATCTTGCTTTGCCAAATAGAGATAAAATCTGTTAAAATAGCTCAACAACTGTTCAAAAACTGCGTCCAAATTTTGCTCTTTGCCCAATTCATTAAAAACTGATGTTGCACCTATTCCTTTCGGAAAATTTGCCTGATTGATATTAAAACCTACGCCTATTATAGAATGTTGAATTTCCTGCCCTTTGAGTGAATTTTCGATTAAAACACCCGCAATTTTTTTGCCGTTAACAATAATATCATTGGGCCATTTTATGTGGTTTTTAATCGCAAAATACTCTTCTAAAAAATATGACAACGAACATGCAGCCCAAGCACTGATTAAAAATTGCCTATTTGCCTGAATTTTCAAATCTGTCAGAATTACAGAAAAAGTAAGGTTTTTAGATGGTTCAACCACCCAAACGCTTCCTAATTGTCCTTTACCTTTAGTTTGATTTTTTGCCAATATGATGGTACCATTTGTCACTTTTGTCTCATTCAACAATATGGCAGCATAATTGTTAGTAGAATCTACCTCAGACAGTGAAATAATGCTATGACCGACAGATGAAAACAATGGTAACCGATAGTGATATTAACTTTTACAACGAGTTTTTAATTACATTTGCTAAATTATAAAAGATAACGCAATTAATGGCGAAAAAGAAAGATTACACCTCAGATAAATTGGCAAAAACCATTGTTGAAGCCATTCAAGAGAAAAAAGGTGAAGATATTGTATCGTTAGATTTGAGAAAAACAGGTTCATCGGTAGCCGATATTTTCATTATTTGCCACGGAACATCTACTACTCAAGTAGAAGCTATTGCTTCGTTTGTAGAAGATGAAACCAGAAAAAAACTAAAAGAAAAACCTTGGAAACGCGAAGGTATTCAAAATGCACAATGGGCAATTTTAGATTACGTAAACATTGTGGTACATATTTTTTTGAAAGAAACTCGCGAATACTACAAAATTGAGGAACTTTGGGGTGATGCTAAACTAAAAAAACACGATTACGAAAAATAATTTACGGATTAAAATAAATGGCAAAAAAGAAAAAAAACGAAGTACAACCGGAAAAGCCCGGATTTAATTTCTACTGGATATATATAGTTATTGTAGCCGTATTAATTATTACTTCTATTATGAATTCAGGCAGCAATTCAGCTGCACCAATTAGTATAAATAAGTTTAAAGACCTAGCTACAAAAGGAAAAGTAGATAAAGTGGTTATCATTACCAATAAAGAATATGCTGAAATTTATCTTACTAAAACTGCTTTAGAAGACCCAGAAATAAAGAAAATCATTTCCAAACCTTCATTTTTTGGAGATTCTAAAAAAGGACCTCATTTTGGATTAAAAATTGGCTATTATAAAGAAAATATTGATAAAGAATTAAGTGAGTTAAATGTTCAAGTAACTTATAAAGAAGAAAGAAGTTTACTCGAAGATCCTATTGTTTCTCTACTCATAATGGTTGTAGTAATGGTTGCTATATGGATGTTCATTATGAGGCGCGTTTCTGGCGGAGGTGGTGCCGGTGGGCAAATTTTCAACATCGGAAAATCTAAAGCCAAACTTTTTGAAAAAGGAAAAGGCACAGACATTACCTTTAAAGATGTTGCTGGCTTAGAAGGTGCAAAAGAAGAAGTAGAAGAAATTGTTGACTTCTTAAAAAATCCAAAAAAATACACAGAATTAGGCGCAAAAATTCCAAAAGGAGCTTTATTGGTAGGACCTCCCGGAACAGGAAAAACCTTATTGGCAAAAGCCGTTGCTGGTGAAGCCAAAGTCCCTTTCTTCTCACTTTCAGGTTCGGATTTTGTGGAGATGTTTGTAGGTGTTGGTGCTTCTCGCGTTAGAGATTTATTCAAACAAGCAAAAGAAAAAGCACCATCCATTATTTTTATTGATGAGATTGATGCCATTGGTCGTGCACGTGGAAAAAATGCTAGTTTCAGTTCAAACGATGAACGGGAAAATACCTTGAACCAACTATTAACAGAAATGGATGGTTTCGGAACAAATTCAGGCGTTATCATTTTAGCAGCCACCAACCGCGCTGATATTTTAGATAGAGCATTAATGCGCGCAGGTCGCTTTGACAGACAGATTTATGTAGATATGCCCGACTTAAATGAGCGTAAAGAAATTTTCCAAGTTCATTTAAAAAACATTAAAATAAACGACACTGTTGATGTTGAATTTTTAGCCAAACAAACACCAGGATTTTCTGGTGCAGACATTGCCAACATCTGTAATGAAGCTGCTTTGATAGCTGCTCGTAAAAAGAAAAAAGTGGTAGAAAAACAAGACTTTTTAGATGCTGTTGATAGAATTATTGGTGGATTAGAAAAGAAAAATAAAATCATTACCAAAGGGGAAAAACGCACCATTGCTTTCCACGAATCGGGTCATGCAACGGTAAGTTGGTTGGTTGAACACGCCAATCCGTTGCTAAAAGTGACCATCGTTCCACGCGGACAAAGTTTAGGTGCTGCTTGGTACTTACCAGAAGAACGTTCTATCACCACCAAAGAACAAATTTTGGATGAAATGTGTGCTACGTTTGGCGGACGTGCTGCAGAAGAAATCATCTTCGGAAAAATTTCTACAGGTGCTTTGAGCGATTTGGAAAAAGCCACCAAACAAGGTTATGCTATGGTTTCGATTTATGGATTAAGTGATAAGCTTGGCAATATCTCCTACTACGATTCATCGGGTCAAAGAGATTATACGTTTTCAAAACCGTATAGTGAAGACCGCGCTAAAATGATTGACGAAGAAGTATCTAAAATTTTAGAAAGTCAATACACAAGAGCAAAGCAAATTCTTTCAGAAAATAAAGATAAGTTAGAGTTATTGGCTCAAAAATTATTAGAAAAAGAAGTCATTTTTAAAGAAGATTTGGAAGTCATTTTTGGCAAACGTCCGTTTGAAAAAGAAGAAGAAAAATTAGCTGAAAAAACGCCAAAGGTTGAAGAGGAAAAACCTTCGGAAGAAAATATTTCTACTGAAACGAACGTAAATTCTACCGAAGAAAACAACGCATAGATTTTGCTAAAAAGAGCCATCACAGGAACTTTATTTGTAGCTGTTGTGTTAGCAGCCATCATGTGGAATGCTTATTCCATCGCCTTGATATTTGGAATATTTGCCATGCTTGGGCTAAACGAATTTTTAGCGTTGATGAAAAAAAATGGCTTTTCACCCAATCCAATCTTATGTAACATTGTGGCTATTGTTATTTATTGTTTAGTATGCGCCCATGCTTTTAGATGGATTCCGCTAGAGTTTTTGTTGTTTATTTTTCCGCTTCTTACCATTATTGTGGTGTTTGAATTGTTCAGAAAACATGAGTATCCTGTATCGAATATGAGCTTTAGCGTTTTAGGAATTTTGTACATTGTAATGCCATTTTCTGTGCTCAACTTCTTTGCGTACAACGAAGCATTTTACGCTAAACTTTTATTGGTGCAAAACGAATATGGCTTATTGCTTGGATTTTTTGTGATACTGTGGGCAAACGATACGGGTGCATATTTAGTAGGAAGTAAGCTAGGAAAGCATAAATTATTCGAACGCATTTCACCCAATAAAACGTGGGAAGGATTTTTTGGAGGGGCCATTCTTTCAATCACTGCGGGCATTTTGTTTGCTTATTTTTCCGATAGCAAAACCATTCATTGGATTATCGTTTCGCTCATCATCGTCATTTTCGGCACATTGGGCGACCTCACCGAATCTCAGATAAAACGAAGCATTGGTGTAAAAGATTCTGGTAATTTATTGCCAGGTCATGGTGGTGTTTTAGATCGCTTTGATGGTGCGCTATTTGCAGCACCTTTTGTACTCACCTACTTTTTCGTGTTGGTGAATTTGATGTAAAAATTTATATCTTACTTTTGTAAAAAAAAATTCAGGATGAAAATTCACAAAGAGGGTTATTTTTTTGTAGATATCGCTACCATAGACTTAATAATATTAAGTGTGCTTGCTTACAATCTTAGAGATATAGCTATTGTTCCCTATGCAATGGTGGGTATTGGTTTATTTTTCTTCATCGCCATTCTCCAATTTTTTAGAGTTCCTAACAGAAAAACCAATGAAAATAGTCTGTATGTGTTGGCTCCTGCAGATGGTAAGGTGGTGGTAATTGAAGAAACCGAAGAGCAAGAATATTTTAAAGACAAACGCCTTCAAATTTCCATTTTTATGTCGCCAATAAATGTACACGCCAACTTTTTTCCTATTAGTGGCAATGTGGTTTACACCAAATATCATGAAGGAAAATATCTGGTGGCTTGGCATCCAAAATCTTCTACCGAAAACGAACGAAGCACCGTTGTAGTAGAACATAGAAATGGCGAAAAAATATTGTTCAGACAAATTGCAGGTGCCTTAGCAAAACGCATCATTACGTATGCTAAAGAAGGCGATAAAGCCACACAAGGTGAGGAATTTGGCTTTATAAAATTTGGTTCAAGAGTAGATATATTTTTACCACTTGGCACAAAAGTTGATGTAAAATTAAATCAGAAAGTTGTCGGGAAACAGACGGTTTTGGCTTATATTTGACCCAACGAAAACTAAACACAAGAAATAAACGTTTAACAAATAAAAAATCAAAAAAAATGAAAAAAGTATTATTAGTATTGGCGGTATCTGCTTTCACATTAAGCACAGCAACCACTTACGCTTCTGTTTACAGCACGGTAAAAACAGAAAACAATGACGAAAAAGGCAAGAAGAAAAAGAAGAAGAAAAAAGGATGCTCAACAGAATCTTCTTGCACAAAAACTACTGCAGAGGGTGAGAAAAAATCATGCTGCTCTAAAAAAACGGAAGAGAAAAAATAAGCTTAAAAACAGTTATAACAAAAAAGCCACTCTTGAGTGGCTTTTTTTATGCTATTACTTTCTATAATTTATCCATTCTCAACTCTTAATTCTAAATTCGCGTCATATCCTCCTATACACAATCTTCTCAGAAGTGTATCCTTTGCCCTTAGCTAACGAGTAAAAATCTTTGTCGCTTGGTGTAGCCACATAAATACGCATCCCACTATTATCGTAGTCTATTTCTTTGGGCAGCTTTTCAATTTCATTTATAACCAAATCATGGTTTAGTTCCTGCATCAAAACTTCCTTAGATCCAAAGTCTAAAATGGTCGTTTTCCATTTGTTTTCCGATACTTTTTCGTTGATGTAATAGGTATTTTTATTTCGCTTTATGACGTATTCTTTCATGGTGCAAAACACCTCTGTTTGGTTCATGGCAATAATCAGCGTATCGTTTTCTTTTACAAAAGGCAAACCTTCTGGAGCAATTCCAAAAATCAAATTATTGTCAATATACAACTGAGAGTTTTCATTAATATCCTGCTGTGTTATCTGAAATACTGAATAATAATTGGCTAAAATACTGTCCTTTTTTACAATCAATTTGGTGTGTTTTTGGGTAGAAAGTTGATAAATTCCATGTATGCTTTCATCAAATTCTGTAACTTCGGGCAATGATGCTGGCTGAGGTGCAGAAAAATAAAAAGACGATACCTCTTTTACTATTTTTTGAGCAAAAACAGAATTAAAACACAGAATAAAACTTATAACTAATAACCTCATGGATGCATAACTTTAACGTAAAGATGATAAAACAACTGTAATTTCACAAAAACAATGCCTAAAATTACTCAAAATAGATGGGTTTTAAAAAAAATTACCTCCGAAGAAAACATCAAAACACTCTCTAAAGCGTTAGCTATTTCTCCAACAGTAGCCAAATTACTGCACTTGAGAGGCATTAACACATTTGAAGAAGCCAAAGATTTTTTCAGACCATCATTAGAGCAACTGCACGATCCATTCTTGATGAAAGACATGGACAAAGCCGTTAAACGCATCGAAAAAGCTATAAAAAATCAAGAAAATATTCTTGTTTATGGCGATTACGATGTAGATGGTACTTCGGCAGTATCGTTGATATATAGCTATTTCTCCTCTTTTTATAACAACATCAGCTACTACATTCCCGATAGAAATAGCGAGGGTTATGGCATTTCAACTCAAGGAATTGATTTTGCTTCCGACAATAACATTTCGCTCATCATCGCTTTAGATTGCGGCATAAAAGCTAACGATAAAATTGACTATGCCAATCAAAAAAACATTGATTTTATTATTTGCGACCATCACTTGCCCAGTGATGAAATCCCCAACGCAGTCGCCATTTTAGATGCTAAACAACATGACTGCGACTATCCTTACAAAGAGTTATGTGGTTGCGGTGTTGGCTTTAAATTGTGCCAAGCATTTGCGATAAAAAATAAAAAAGACATCAACGAAGTTTACAACTTGTTGGACTATGTTGCCATAGCTACAGCAGCAGATATTGTCTCTGTTACGGGCGAAAACAGAGTGATGGTAGCTAAAGGATTAGAATTGATAAATGCAAATCCAAAACCCGGAATAAAAGCATTATTTGACATTGCTAAAAAAGAAAATACTGTTGTTGGCGTACATGATTTGGTATTTATTGCTGCGCCAAGAATTAACGCTTCAGGAAGAATGGAGTCAGGTGCAAAATCGGTAGAGCTATTGATTTCAAAAAATGAGAAAGATTCGGAAAAAATTGCGCAATACATCAATGTTCACAACACCGATAGAAAAGATGAAGATAAAAGTATCACGCAAGAAGCGTTGCAAATTATCGAAGAAAATGAACCATTAAAAAATGCTAAAACCACCGTGCTCTATCGCGACTATTGGCACAAAGGCGTGATTGGTATTGTAGCATCAAGAGTGATGGAAACGTATTATCGTCCAACCATTATTCTTACCAAATCCAACGGAAAAGTGTCTGGAAGTGCTCGCTCTGTAAGAGATTTTAGCGTGTACGATGCTATTGAAAAATGTGGCGATTTGCTCATTCAGTTTGGTGGACATAAATATGCAGCAGGACTTACTTTGGAAGAAAAAAATGTAAGTGCATTTATCGAAAAATTTGAACAAGTAGTGAGCGAAAGCATCACTGATGAACAACTTATACCACAAATAAGCATTGATGCAGAAATAACGTTGGATGAACTAAAGCCCGAAAAAGATAACGCACTTCCTAAAATTTATAGAATCATTGAGCAATTTGGACCACATGGTCCTGAAAATATGACGCCTGTGTTTTTGCTCAAAAATGTAGTTGCCGACTATCCAAAAATTGTTGGAGAAACCCATTTGAAATGCCTCATTGCTCACCCAAAATTTCCAGATGTTAGGATAAATGCCATTGGCTTCAACATGGCACATCATCTCAATAAAATCGAAAATAAACAACCGTTCGATTGTGTGTTTTCTTTAGATAAAAATGAGTGGAATGGTAATGCATCTATTCAACTAAAATTACGAGATTTAAAACCTACACGTTAATAATT
>JBKHVV010000064.1:0-10427 GCA_046569885.1 Bacteroidia bacterium | reverse complement strand
TGTGAGCTACCATCAATGTTTTTGGCAGAGTTACGATTATCTATAGACGAATTGTACACGTATGTAAAGGGAACATTTTGTTGGTTTCTTCTCACAACTCCTTGTAAAGAAATTGATGCAATAGAAACATTGATGTGAATAGAGTTATAGGTTCCTTGAGGCACTTGTTTTTTAAGAACTAATTCTTTTGAAATGCCTTGTTCAACGATCAAATCATTAAGCGTGGGTTCGGTAAACGTAACATAAGCATCGCCTTGTTCTCGCACGCCTTCAAAAACAAAATCTTGAAGTTTAATGGTGGCAGATTGGATAAAAAATTCATCATCTTGTAGCTCATTTTCTGAAGAAATGCTCTGTTTTGTCTCAAAAGAAAACGAAGTATCAACCGGCTCTTTCCATTTTTTTTGGCAAGAAGATAGCGCAATTATAAGTAATGTAGAGAGGATAAATATTACATTCTTACGTTTCATCTATGTTTGTATTTAATCGTTTTTGTTAATCAAAGACGAGAAAATGGTTTTTAATGGTTGCAACAAATGTGTAATAACCTTTCAAAAATAGTAAATTAATTGCAATAAGCGAAACAAAAATAAGTTTATACCTTTGGCTAAAATCAATGAAGAAGGTCATTTTTATATATTTTTTCTTTTGTTTTTCAAGTTTGTTTTCGCAAACAACAGATAACAATTTGTGGCAGGAATACTTGCCCTATGTAACTGTAAACTATGTCGCCAAGAAAGGTGATTTGATATATGGAGCTACGCCTTATGCTATTTTGCTTTACGATAACTCAGACAATAGTAAAACACGTATTTCTAAAGTAACTGGGCTCAATGATTTTGGAATAGCCGCCATGGCTCTTAATGAAGCTACTGGAAAAATAATTGTAGGATATAATAATGGAAATATTGATTTTATAGATGGCGATGACGTTATTGGTCAACCAGCCATAAAAGTTAGTCCTTTACTTGGAGACAAAGGTATTTATGATATCTATTGCGAAGGAGAAAAAGCGTATATCTCTACGGGATTTGGCATTGTTGTTTTAGACGCGGTTTCAACAGAAGTTACAGATACATACATTATTGGTGATAACGGAGACCCTTTAAAAATTAATGCCGTTTCTACAGACAACCTCTACATTTATGCCGCCACAGATAAGGGGCTGAAAAAAGCAGATAAAACAAATCAATTTTTAGCCAATAGCGCTCTTTGGCAAAGGGATATTGATTTACCCAACGTTGACAAGCCACAAAAAAATGTAACTAATTATAAAGATTTTCTTTTTGTAGTCTATTCTCCATCACCTTCGGGGGCAGATACCATATACTATTTTGACGGTGTTATTTGGAACACGTTTAATCAAGTGTTGGGATATAACGTTAATTCAATTACTCAAAATGGAGAATATTTAGTTGTCTCGGCATCAAACAATGTTTTTGTTTTTAATGAGGCACTTAATTTGGTAAAAACATACTCTCAGAGTAACCAAATAAGCGATGCTTTTTTAGATAGTGAGCAAACACTTTGGATGGGGGACGCTTTTGACCAAGGAATATTAAAGTATGATAAAGACGGAAAACTTAACGTTATTAAAACTAATGGGGTCTATAGTAATGACTCTTACTCTATTTCCGAAGCATCTTTAGGAAAATTTTGGGTAACAGGAGGAGGGGTTGTTGGTCCTGTTGCCAACCCACTTTATAAGTCGAGTGGCTTCTCATTTTTTGATGGTCTTGAATGGAAATCATACAACAGAGTTTTTAACAAAGAACTTAATTTTTCGGCATCTTTTGATTATTTATACATAAGCGCAAACCCAAAAAACATAAAACACGTGATTGTTTCTTCCTACCACGGAGGACTCATCGAGTATAAAGACAGTAGCATTACCCTTTATGATGAAAGTAACTCTACCCTTTACAAACATCCTTCCATGAATAGGTATAATTTAACAGGCGTTGCGTTTGACAAAAGTGAAAACATCTGGGTATCTAATTCCTATTCTCCTTTACAATTATCTTCACGAACGATAGATGGAATATGGACCGCCTACAACTTCGGAACCGAATTGTTTAGCCATAGATTTTCTGAAATATTTATTGATAGTAGAAATTACAAATGGATGGTGTCTCCTTCGGGAGGTGGTGTGGTTGTGTTTGATGATAATAAAACCCCAACCGACCTTTCTGATGATAAACACAGAATTTTGACAACTTTAGCGGGAAATGGAGGACTTCCTTCAGAGCAAGTTTGGTGTGTAACAGAAGACTTAGACGGTTTGATTTGGATTGGCACAAGTGTTGGTCCAGCTGTGTTTTTTAATCCCGAAAATATTTTTGATACCAATAGTGATATAGATGCAAAGCAAATATTTATTGAGCAAGACGGTAATGTGGAAATTCTTTTAGGCGCAGAGCGCGTAACAGCAATTGAAATAGACGGAGCAAACAGAAAGTGGATTGGAACAGAAAACTCAGGAATTTTTGTTTTTAATGAAGATACCTATGAGCAAGTACATCATTTTACTAGAGAAAATAGCCCGCTGTTTTCAAACAATATTTTTGATATTAGAATAGATAAAGACTTAGGATATGTTTACACAGCCACGGCAAATGGGCTTCTTTCTTATAAAAATGATGCAACAAATTCGAGCAAAGATTTTTCAGATGCGTATGTTTATCCCAATCCAATTAGAGAAAATTATACGGGAGAGATATTTTTTAATGGCTTGATGCGAAATACCGACCTAAAAGTAACCGACACAGAGGGTAATTTAGTTATAGACTTAAAATCACTCGGAGGGCAAGCTACGTGGGATGGTAACGACATGTTTGGAAATAGAATAAAGCCCGGAATTTACATGGCGTTTTTATCAAATCCAGATGGCTCGAAAACAAAAGTAATTAAGTTTTTAGTGGCTAGATAAATGTACACCGTTACCGAAGGCATTTTAATTAAGTCTACCAACTATTCGGAGTCGAGTTTAATCCTAAAAGTTTTTTCTGAGAAAGAAGGCATTCAATCGTTCATTTATCGTGGGGCTAAAAAGAAAAACAAACACCATATTTTACAGCCATTATCAATTCTAAGCATTACGTATGATGATGGAAAATCAGAGTTAAAAACAGTCAAAGAAATTTCATTAGAACAACCGTTCATCAACAGTTATTTTGACGTACTTAAAAGTTCGTTATTGATGTTTCTTAACGAATTTTTATACAAACGTTTATTGGTTTCTAATCACCAAGACGTTGAGCTATATCGCTACCTAAAAAACAAATTAGTTTTGTTGGATAATACCAAACAATCGGTAGCCAATTTTCATTTATATTTTTTAGCACATCTCACAAAATTAGTTGGCATTACACCAGGCGGAAATCCCGAAGGGCGTTATTTTCAATTGGTTGAAGGAGAAATTTCAAATCATCCCATTGCACCCTATTTAGACAGCGAAACCACGCAAGCATTAAAACAAATGTTGTTGTGCAACGATGAAAATTTTGCAGAAGCAAACATTCCTAAACACATCCGTATGCGGCTGTTAAATGGCTTGCTCGATTATTTTTCCATTCACTTAGAAAATAAAACCGAGATGAAATCACTGAAAGTCCTAACTTTGGTGCTTGGCGATTAAGCCCTAAATAATTTCATGATAAAAACACTCCGAATAGCTCAAGCCCTTATTTCTATTGCTGTTGTGGCAATTTCATTTTTTATTAGCTACGGTTTTTTTTTAAAACACCTATCGTATGTGGGTGATGTTTATGTGATTTCAACGGGTATTATTATTGCTCTATCTGTAGCAAAATTTGTGGTGAAGATGCAACCGATGGTATTTTTAAAAAATCAAAAAATAGAATATCATGAACCGATAAACCCTAAAGGCAAAAGCCGTGTTTTTTTGTATGAGTGGTTATCGTGGATGTTCAAAGCAGCGTTATTAGGGGCAATTCTTAAGTTTTTTGGATGGGCATTTCATTTAACGTGGGCATACCTCATTATGATTTTGTTAGACGTGTTGTTTTGGGTTGTGTTTCACAAAAAATTCTCTGCACAATGGCTCAACAATACACTTATTATTTTTACTAGCCGAACAGAAATCATTTCTTTTCAAAACGTAAAGCAAATAGAAACCCGCTACGGAGATTTTTACATCATCTACAAAAATGGTAAAATGAAATTGCTTAAAACTGATTTGATTTCGGAAGAATTGAAAAAGAAGGTTTCCAGTATAGAGATTGCTTTTCCCAGTCTGTAAAGACGCTGCTATATTTATTTTAACGGCAAAGTAGTAATGATTCTTCAAAAGAGCGCGAACATCTTAGTTTTGCATAACATCTATACATAAGCAAAAACTCTTTATCAACACGCATAATTTGATAATAAACTTTTGAACACGCATTAAAGTTTTAGAAAAATAAGAAAATCAAGTTTTTAGTTTCAAAAACACGATTGAAAAACTAACAACATGTCTTGTTTTGTGTTTTGAAGCCCTCTACACGTCAATATTTACGAGGGTTTGAAGGACTTATTAAAAAACCATGTTGAAAACTACATCCAAATGTTTATCGTTTTCGATTGACTCGTGTTTCATTTTTTACAACTTTTGTACTCCCTGATTGACACTAACAATCAATCCACCTTAAACGAATAAAATTACCACATTTTAGCTCACGCGCTAATTAATATAACTTTAACTAATTGTAAAAATATGCAGCATGGAAGACACAAAAACAAATTTAGACACTAACATAAACATAAACCAAGTGCTACCAAAAAATACTCCTCTACAAGAACCAATTTTAACAGAAAATCCAAATCGCTTTGTGTTGTTTCCAATAGAACACAACGACATTTGGGCAATGTATAAAAAAGCAGAAGCAAGTTTTTGGACTGCTGAAGAAATTGATTTATCGCCAGACTTAATAGACTGGGAACACAAATTGAATGACGATGAGCGTCACTTCATCAAACATGTACTAGCATTCTTTGCTGCATCAGATGGAATCGTAAATGAAAATTTAGCAGAAAACTTTTTAAGTGAAGTACAATATACAGAAGCAAAATTCTTTTACGGCTTTCAAGTAACTATTGAGAACATTCACTCAGAAACATACTCTTTATTGATAGACACCTACATTAAAGACAAAAAAGAAAAAGACTTTTTATTTCATGCCATCGATACGTTAGATTGCGTACAGAGAAAAGCAAAGTGGGCACTAAAATGGATTGACAAAGGAAACTTTGCACAACGCTTGGTTGCTTTTGCCGCTGTTGAAGGAATTTTCTTTTCAGGGTCATTCTGTTCAATTTTCTGGTTAAAGAAAAGAGGATTAATGCCAGGATTAAGTTTCTCTAACGAATTGATATCGCGTGATGAAGGCCTACACTGCGACTTTGCTTGCCTACTTTATAACCATCACCTAGTTAATAAACTTTCGGTAGAAGAAGTAACCGAAATCATAGCAGATGCCGTAGAAATAGAAAAAGAATTTGTTACCGATGCACTGCCTGTTCGCCTTATCGGAATGAATGCTGAAATGATGCAACAGTACATTGAATTTGTTGCAGATAGATTACTTGTAGAATTAGGTTGTCCTAAAATTTATAACATAACCAACCCGTTTGATTTTATGGATATGATTAATCTACAAGGCAAAACCAACTTCTTTGAAAAAAGAGTGGGCGAATACCAAAAAGCAGGAGTGCTTGGCGGAGGAAAAGACGACCAATCATTTACACTTGACGCTGATTTTTAATTTTTAACCAATAGATATTTTAACCTTAATACCCTCGCATAAATTATGTATGTAGTAAAAAGAGACGCAAGAAGAGAAGCCGTGAAATTCGATAAAATAACGGCACGAATTCAAAAACTTTGCTATGGACTAAACCCCATTGTAAAACCCGAAATAGTTGCCATGAAGGTAATTGAAGGTTTGTACGATGGTGTTACCACACGCGAGTTAGATAACTTAGCTGCAGAAGTAGCTGCTACTAACACCACGCAACACCCTGATTACGCCTTGTTGGCTTCGCGTATTGCAGTATCTAACCTACACAAAAGCACCAAAAAATCTTTCTCAGAAACCATGAAAGATTTGTACGAGTATGTAGATTCTAAAACAAACAAAAACGCATCGCTTTTGGCTGATGACGTTTATGAAGTGATAAAAACCAATGCCGAAGTATTAGACTCTAATATCATTTATGATAGAGATTTTCGCTTCGATTATTTTGGTTTTAAAACCTTAGAGCGTTCTTACTTATTAAAAGTAGAAAACAAAGTAGTTGAACGTCCTCAGCACATGTTCATGCGAGTTGCTGTTGGCATTCATAAAAGCGATATCCAATCGGCTATTGCTACTTATAACATGATGAGCGAAGGATGGTTTACACATGCTACACCAACCTTATTTAATGCAGGAACACCAAAACCACAAATGTCATCTTGTTTCTTACTTACCATGAAAGAAGATAGCATTGCAGGTATTTACGATACATTAAAATCATGTGCTAAAATTTCACAATCTGCAGGTGGGATTGGTTTATCAATTCACGATGTGCGTGCGACAGGTTCGTATATAAAAGGAACCAACGGAACATCAAACGGAATTGTACCAATGTTGCGTGTATTTAATGATACAGCTCGCTATGTTGATCAAGGTGGAGGAAAGCGCAAAGGATCCTTTGCTATTTACTTAGAGCCATGGCATGCCGATGTGTTTGACTTTTTAGATTTAAAGAAAAACCACGGGAAAGAAGAGCAACGTGCACGTGATTTATTCTACGCATTGTGGATACCAGATTTGTTTATGAAACGCGTGGAAGAAGGCGGAGATTGGACATTAATG
Organism: Bacteroidia bacterium; assembly: GCA_046569885.1. Lineage (GTDB taxonomy): Bacteria > Bacteroidota > Bacteroidia > Flavobacteriales_D > Parvicellaceae > JBKHVV01. The sequence continues at coordinate 3,570 of JBKHVV010000064.1, read as the reverse complement.
TGCCCTAACGAGTGCCCTGGTTTATCAGACACCTACGGAGAACAATTTGAAGCGCTATATACTAAATACGAGCGTGAAGGTAAAGGACGTAAAACCGTTAAAGCACAAGACTTGTGGTTTAAAGTATTAGAATCGCAAATTGAAACTGGTACGCCTTATATGTTGTATAAAGATGCTGCCAACGCAAAATCAAACCAACAAAACTTGGGTGTCATCAAATCATCAAACCTGTGTACAGAAATAATGGAATACACAGCGCAAGACGAAGTAGCTGTATGTAACCTAGCATCTGTTGCTTTACCTAAGTTTGTTCGCGATGGAAAATTTGACCACGATAAGCTATTTGAGATTACGTACCAAGTAACCAAAAACTTAAATAAAATTATTGACGAAAACTACTATCCCGTGCCTGAGGCGCGCAACTCAAACATGCGTCACCGTCCAATTGGTATTGGTGTACAAGGCTTGGCAGATGCTTTTATTTTGATGCGTTATCCATTCGAATCGGAAGAAGCACGCAGATTGAACAGCGAAATTTTTGAGACCATTTATTATGCGTCAATGACTGCTTCTAAAGATTTAGCTAAAGAAGATGGTCCATACGAAACCTACGAAGGTTCTCCCGTTTCGAAAGGAATTTTCCAATTCGATATGTGGGGTGTAACTCCATCATCACGTTGGGAATGGAACATCTTAAAAGAAGAAGTAAAACAATACGGTGTGCGCAACTCACTATTGTTAGCGCCAATGCCAACAGCTTCTACTGCACAAATTTTAGGAAACAACGAATGTTTCGAACCATATACGTCTAACATTTACACCCGTAGAGTATTAAGCGGAGAGTTTATTATTGTAAACAAACACTTACTACGTGATTTAGTGAAGTTAGGCATTTGGAACGATGATATAAAGAACAAATTAGTAGCTGCTAATGGTTCTGTACAGAACATCAATGAAATTCCTGATAATATTAAAGAGCTGTACAAAACGGCTTGGGAAATTTCACAAAAAACCATTGTAGATATGGCTGCCGATAGAGGCGCATACATTTGCCAATCGCAATCGTTAAACATTTTTATGGAGAACGCCAACTTTGCGAAGTTAACGTCAATGCACTTTTACGGATGGAAAAAAGGATTGAAAACAGGTATGTACTACCTAAGAACCAAAGCCGCTACAGATGCTATTAAGTTTACTCTGGAAAAAGCAGCGGTTGAGCAACCAAAAGCACAAGTTAAAACGATTGAAGAACGCCAAGCAGAAATTGCTTGCTCGTTAGACAATCCTGATAGCTGTGAAATGTGCAGTGGCTGATAAGCCGCCCACATTCAGCGAAGCTAAATGTGTTCTGGCTGATTTTATTTTAGACAACAACAAACATCTACCATGAAACCCTCACCGAAATTTTAGTGGGGGTTTTGTTTAGTTTTACATCGTTGTTTGCAATCAGTTTTAGGATGACAAAAAATTCTTAATTTTTACTTCGTAATTGATTTTTACTCTTCTCTCTTAATCAAATACTCTGCAAGAACTAAAAGCGGTTGCTTTTTTTCTTCAGAAACGGAAGCAATTTTATCTAATTCGGAAAGGGCTAAGTTGTAGAAATAATCCATGGCATTTTCGGCATCGTGGCGCACGTTGAGGTGATTAAACATACTGGTAACACGTTCTACTTTTAAATCTTCGTTGCAAACGGCTAGTGCTTCTTGCAATTCTTCTTTTTCGGCAGGAGATGATTTATCAAAAGCCGTAATCATTAAGTAGGTTTTTTTGTTGGCAACAATATCGCCACCAACTCGCTTACCAAACTTATCGGCATCGCCATAGCAATCTAAAATATCGTCTTGTATTTGAAACGCTATGCCAATGTTTTTCCCAAACTCATACAAGTGCTTGGCATCTTCTTTTGGTGCATCTGCCACCAATGCGCCCATTTCTAATGCAGCGCCTAACAATACCGAAGTTTTAAGCGTAATCATTTCGATGTATTCATCTAATGTTACACTTTCTCGCTGCTCAAAATCCATGTCTAGTTGCTGCCCTTCGCAAACCTCTAATGCAGTTTTGTTAAACAAGTCTAACATAGTAGCTAACTGCTTGAGATGGTCTTTTGCTAATAATTGCAACGATTTTACAAACATCGCATCACCCGAAAGGATGGCAGAATTTACACCCCACTTTACATGAGTAGTGGGCTTGCCTCTGCGCAAAGGCGCTTGGTCCATGATGTCATCGTGCAACAAGGTAAAATTGTGAAACACTTCTAGGGCAATGCCTGCATTCACCGCTTTTTCAAGTGCCACACCATACATATCTGCCGCCATAAGCGTCAATATAGGACGCATGCGTTTGCCTCCCAACTCTAAAATATAGTTGATGGGCTGGTATAAATTAGACGACTTATTAGAACGCATAAACGCTTCAATAGAAGCGTCTACAAGCGTTTTATACTTTGAGATGTGTTGCACTACTTAACTAAATTTTGAAGGTATTCGCCATAACCGCTCTTCATCAATGGTTCGGCTAATGCTAATAATTTTTGCTTGTTGATGAAGCCCGCTTCGTACGCTACGGCTTCGATACAGCCCACAGCAACACCTGTGCGGTCTTCTATTACTTTTACAAATTCTCCTGCTTGTTGCAATGATAAAAATGTGCCGGTATCTAACCAAGCAGTGCCTTTATCTAATTTGGTAACTTGTAGTTTGCCTTTTTCTAAATATGCCTTATTTACATCGGTAATTTCATATTCTCCACGTGCACTTGGCTTTAAATTTTTAGCAATGTTTACCACTTCGTTGTCGTAGTAATACAAGCCCGGTACGGCATAATTCGACTTAGGTTTAGTCGGTTTTTCTTCGATAGAAATGGCTTTGTTGGTAGCGTCAAACTCTACCACACCGTAACGCTCAGGGTCTGATACGTGATAGGCAAACACCACGCCACCATTAGGGTCTATGTTTTCACCTAATTTTTTAGAAAGCCCAACACCAAAGAAAATATTATCTCCTAAAATAAGTGCTACACTATCGTTGCCAATAAATTTTTCGCCAATAACAAATGCTTGTGCTAAACCGTTAGGAACGGCTTGCTCTGCGTATTCAAAGCGGCATCCGAATTGAGAACCATCTTCCAATAATTTTTTAAAATTAGGTAAATCGTAAGGTGTGGAAATAATTAAAATTTCACTAATCCCAGAACTCATTAAGGTAGAGAGCGGATAATAAATCATCGGTTTGTTATAAATAGGCATGAGTTGCTTACTCACCGCTAAAGTCAATGGATGTAAACGTGTTCCTGAACCTCCTGCTAAAATTATTCCTTTCATATAGAGTGTTGGCGTGTTATAGTGTTAATGTGTTATCGTTAAATAATTTTTTTCAAATGTTCATTGGCACATTGCTACATTGGCACGTTGTTATTTTCTTCCAAATCTTCATCGCCAAAATCTAAATCTACGGCTTGTTCCATTTGCTTTCTTAATCTTCTTGCTTCAAAAGAAAGTAAAATAGATGGTAGCAAGACTAGATTAGAAAATGCAGCTACTAAAAGGGTAACAGAAACTAATAT
>JBKHVV010000063.1:0-10614 GCA_046569885.1 Bacteroidia bacterium | reverse complement strand
ACTGTTGTGTTCTTTAGAAAGAATATTAACGCGTTTAATCACGTTGTTATTAAATCCACCACACAAACCACGATTAGATGTAATGGCAACAATCAGCACATTTTTTTCTTCTCTAACTTTAGAATAAACACTTTCAGAAGCGTCTAAGGTTGAGCTAACACTTGATAAAATTTCCTGAAGTTTTTCTGCATACGGTCTCATTTGAGTAATGGCATCTTGCGCGCGTTTTAGCTTTGCTGCCGACACCATTTTCATAGCAGATGTTATCTTCATGGTTGAATCAACCGAAGTAATTCTATTTCTTATCTCTTTTAAATTCGCCATAATTCAGCATTCTGAATTAATTAATATTTTCCTGCTAAATCTTTAGCAACATTTTCAAACGTATCGGTAATTTCGTCTGTAAGTTTTCCTTCTTTTACTTGCTTTAAAATGTCTTTATGCTTCGTTCTTAAGAAACTTAAATACTCCTCTTGAAATTCTCTAACTTTATTTACAGGAACTTTAGAAATTAATCCTTTTGTGCCAACATAAATAATAGCTACTTGCTCTTCTACAGGAAGTGGAGAACCTTCTGGTTGCTTTAAAATTTCTACGTTACGTGCACCTTTATCCAACACCGCTTTTGTAGCAGCATCTAAGTCTGAACCAAACTTAGAAAACGCTTCTAATTCGCGATATTGAGCTTGATCTAATTTAAGCGTACCTGCCACTTTTTTCATAGATTTAATTTGGGCAGAACCTCCTACGCGCGACACTGAAATACCTACGTTGATAGCAGGACGCACACCAGCGTTAAATAAGTTGGCTTCTAAGAAAATTTGACCATCGGTAATAGAAATTACGTTGGTGGGGATATATGCAGATACGTCACCCGCTTGAGTTTCGATAATTGGTAGCGCTGTTAATGAGCCACCACCTTTTACCTTACTTTTCAATGATTCGGGTAAGTCGTTCATTTGTTTTGCAATTTCATCTGATGCATTCACTTTTGCTGCTCTTTCCAGCAATCTTGAGTGAAGATAAAATACGTCACCAGGATAAGCTTCACGACCCGGAGGTCTTCTTAATAATAAGGATACTTCGCGATAGGCCACCGCTTGTTTTGATAAATCATCATAAACAATTAAAGCTGGACGACCTGTGTCACGGAAATATTCACCAACAGCAGCACCTGCAAATGGCGCATAAAACTGCATTGGCGCAGGGTCTGAAGCGTTCGCAGCTACAACTACTGTATATGCCATAGCACCTGCATCTTCAAATTTCTTAACAATACCTGCAACCGTGGAACCTTTTTGTCCAATCGCTACATAAATACAATAAACGGGTTGACCAGCATCGTAAAATTCTTTTTGGTTGATGATGGTATCAATACACACGGTGGTTTTGCCTGTTTGACGGTCACCAATCACCAACTCACGTTGTCCGCGACCAATTGGAATCATCGCATCAACGGCTTTTACACCTGTTTGCAATGGTTCGTTTACGGGTTGACGATAGATAACTCCCGGAGCTTTTCTCTCTAAAGGCATTTCAAATAATTCGCCTTTAATTGGTCCTTTACCATCGATTGGATTTCCTAAGGTATCTACTACTCTGCCCAACATGCCTTCACCAACTTTGATAGAGGCAATCAATCCTGTGCGTTTTACGGTATCACCTTCTTTAATATTATTAGACGAACCTAAAAGTACTGCACCTACGTTGTCTTCTTCCAAGTTTAGTACGATGCCTCTTAGTCCGTTATCAAATTCAATCAACTCACCGGATTGAACAGAGTTTAAGCCGTAAATACGAGCGATACCATCTCCTACTTGAAGAACAGTACCTACTTCTTGTAATTCTGCTTCTGTTTTAAATCCTGAAAGTTGTTCTCTTAAAATTGCAGAAACTTCTGCGGGTTTCACTTCTGCCATTGTTTATGGTTGTTTTAAATATATTGTTTTAAAATTCTGCTACGTATGGGTTTTTACTAAATTCTTGTTTTAACTCGGCTATTTTTCGTTGAACAGAAGCATCTACTTGCTTATCATCCACTCTCACAATAAATCCACCTATGATTTCTTTGTTGATTTTTTCTACTACTTCAATCGATTGATTTTTGGGATTAACCAAATTCAAAATCTTTTTCTTTAGTTCTTCAGGAAGCTGAATTGCTGTGGTAAGTTCTGCGGTAATGATGCCTTTTAATTTTTTGTATTGTTCTACAAATGCAAAAGAAATATCTACCAATAAATATTCGCGATTTTTTGAGGCGATAATGTTTATAAATGCGGTTGTTATTTCAGAAACGCTACTTGCAAACAGTTTACTCAAAATAGCTTTCTTTTTGTCGGTTTTTACAATCGGACTTTTTAGCAACAGTTGTAGTTCTTTATTTTCTGATGCTATTTTCGACACCAACTGCATGTCTTTATACACTTGTTCCAGTTGTTTTTTCTCAACCGCCAAAGTGATTAATGACTTTGCATATCTCGAAGCTACTCTTGTTTCTCTCATTTTAGTTTAAGCTTACTTCTTCTACAAAATTGTTTGCCAATTGTTTTTGCTTATCGTCCGATTTTAATTCTTGACGAATGATTTTTTCAGCAATTTCAATTGACAACGTAGCCACTTGATTTTTCAACTCAGCAATGGCTGCCAGTTTTTCGTTCTGGATGGCTTCACGAGCAGATTGCATAACACGTTCTGCTTCTTCTTTCGCTTTTGTTTTTGCTTCTAAAATTACTTGCTCTCTTGTTTCTCTAGCTTCTTTTAGAATAACGTCTCTCTCTGCTCTTGCGCTTTTTAATAATTCTTCGTTTTGAGCATTTAACGCTTGCATTCTTTTCTCTGCTTCTTCAGCAGCTTTTAGTGCGCCTTCAATTTTTTCTTCACGCTCGTTTACGGCTTTTAAAATGGGTTTCCATGCAAATTTTCTTAGCAAAAAAATCAACGCGATAAACAACACTGATTGCCAAAAAAACAAACCAACCGAAAATTCACTGATTAACTTTTCCATGTATAATTAATTTACGTTTTAACTCTTACTTAAATTCAATCAAGCCGTAGCCAACCGCTACGGCTTGATGAAAAAAGATTAAACTGCAAATAATGCAGCAAAACCAATACCTTCAATAAGCGCTGCTGCAATAAGCATTGCTGTTTGAATTTTACCTGCGGCTTCTGGTTGACGAGCAATAGCTTCCATTGCTGATCCTCCAATTTTACCAATACCTAAACTGGCACCGATAACAATTAAGCCTGCTCCTACGATTGCTGGAATTTCCATAATTGTTTATGTTTAATTGTTAATAAATCCATAATTAATGATGCTCATGTTCTTCAACTGCTGAGCCAAAATACAGTGCTGACAACATAGTAAATATGTATGCTTGCAACGCTGCAACTAATAATTCTAAAATTGACAAAACAAATGCTAAAACAAAGGAAAGCGAACTTCCAATCCAATTAGAAAACACAAACATCATCCCTATCAAGCTCATTAGTACAATATGTCCGGCAGTGATATTAGCATACAGACGAATCATTAATGAAAATGGTTTAATAAACGTTCCTAAAAGCTCAATTGGAGCTAAGACAACTTTCATCGGAACTGGAACCCCAGGCATCCAAAAAATATGTTTCCAATAGTCTTTTTTAGCAGTAAATGTTGTTATCAAATATGTTAATATCGCAAGAGAAAATGTTACGGCTATGTTGTTGGTAATATTAACACCTAGTGGGGTAAGTCCAAACAGGTTTACCAACCAAACAAAGAAAAACACCGTGAGCAAATAACTCATGTATCTCTTATAATGTTTTTTACCAATATTGGGAATGGCTATGTCGTTTTGGATGTAAAGGATAATCGGCTCTAAAAAACGACCAACTCCGCTTGGCAACGAACCTCTTTTTTGATAGGATTTTGCCATTGCTCTAAACATCAAAAACAGAAGCAGAGAAATAACAAAAATCATAAACACGTTTTTGGTGATAGAAAAATCTAACGGTTTTTCGTTCGTTGGATGATGCTCTTCATCATAGTTAATCTTTCCTTCAGCATCGGTTTTATAAATTTTGTTGTGATAAAGCTTGTAGTAATTTCCTCTCGATTCAACCACATTTTCGCCATGATGAAATGCAGAAGACATAAACATATGCAAACCGCCATCCAAAAGAATTACTGGAAGTGAAAAACCATAATTTTTGCCCGTAGTTTTGTCTGTAAGTAAATGAAAATCGTATGAGTCTTGAAGGTGGTGCTTTATATCTGCTTTAATCTCTGATTTAATGTCGCGCTCATCACTCAACTCCTTGTGGGCAACATCTTCAGCAATCAAAGGAGTTGTAAGCGTTAATAAATTTACAAAAAATATGATAAAAAGTATTCTAAACATCTGCTTCAAATAAATGTGCTTCAAAAAATCGGTGCAAATGTATAGATTTATCTGATATGAAAACTTGATTTTCGTCAGCAAAAAATTAGAATCCTACCTATTTAAGTCCTTTATTAAAAAAATCGCCTCTATCAACAGGCAAATACAATAAGGGATAAACAGTGATAAAAACTCTTTAGCAGACACCATTCCATCTTCTTTGTAGGAGGCATAAAAAATAATAAAAAATAATAAAATCTTTATTACGCTTCCTCCCATAAAAACAAATCCCAAAAGATCTTCACGAATTTTTCTTAATTTTTGAGATATATAATATATAGCAAAAGCTAATAGAGCATTTATGACATAAGCGTCTACAATTTTATTTTCTTGAATAGGAAAATTAAAACCCCACGTTTGAATAAAAAAGGAGGCAAACAGCAGAATTAATAGAGTTGCGTAAAAGTTTATGTGAATAGAGTGGTTACTTTTTGTCATCTTCGTTAATTTTGTTTACTTGCCTCAAAACCATGTATAGCGCAGCAACAACAGAAAATATTGTTAAACTCATGGTAAACCATTTTTTGTTAGATGGGTATTTTTCGTCTAGCATTTTGCCAAAATACGCGCCTAAAAATATGGTTGCGCCCATTTGCGTGGCAATACCCATTAGTTGAAGGTATTTATTCTTCGGTTTTTCCATCAGAAAATATACGGTAAGCCATCAACAATGATAAAATGGGTAAGAGAATTTTAAAAATGGGATAACGAAGTTGAAAATACGCATCACAAAGATAACCACCCAAAAGGGCGGTCACAACAACTAGCAAAAGTCTTATGAAATGTCGCTTAGGCAGTTTTTTCTTTAACTATTTGGGCTGTGTTTTGGTCTTTAGCACCCATTTCTTTTACCAAAGCACCCATGCTACAAGCGCCAGAAAAAGATGCGCCTGGCTCAATGGCCAATTTGCCTGTAAAAATGTCGCCCTCAAGTTTTGAAGTTGATTTTAACGACAACAACGAATTTACTTTGATGGTGCCCAATAACTTACCTTCTATATCTGCATCGTTACAAACCACTTCGCCCTCAACAATGCCTTTTGGACCAATTACCAATTTGCCTTTTGTAGCTATGGTTCCTTTTAGTTTTCCATCAATTCGAACACTGCCTTCAGAAATAATGTCGCCAGTAATAGTCGTTCCTTCTACTATTTGGTTTAGTTTGTCAGGTGATGCTGTTTGCATTGGATTTGAAGTATTTGTTTGATTATTAGATTTAAACATCTTTCAAAATTTTTTCAAATGTATTATTTTTTTTTATTACCACCTAATATATTAGAAGATTGTAACTTTGGCTAAATTTTTTAAAAATGGCAATAGATTTTGGAATATTTGCAGAAGGACACACATGGATTGCTTTGCTAACCCTTATTTTTCTTGAAATTGTATTGGGTGTAGATAATATTATTTTTATCTCCATTGTTACCCAAAAACTACCCAAAAAAGAACAGCCAAAAGCTAGAAATATTGGACTAATGCTTGCCTTGGTTTTTCGTGTATTGCTTTTAATGGGTATTACATACATTATAAAACTTACCGAGCCACTATTCACCATTGGGTTTTTAGAATTTAGCCATGGTTTTAGCTGGAGAGATATTATTCTACTTGCTGGTGGTTTATTTTTAATTGCTAAAAGTACCTCCGAAATACACCAAAAAATTACAGGCGTAGAGCGCGTAGGAGAAAAAGCAAGCTATAAGGGTAGTATCGCGAAAATTATTTTTCAAATAATTATTCTTGACATCGTGTTCTCTTTTGATTCGATACTTACTGCGGTTGGTTTGGTTGACGAGTTAATTTTAATGATTATTGCGGTAGTGATAGCCATGATGGTGATGCTTTTATTTACTGGAAAAATAAGTTCATTTATTGAAGAACGCCCTACGCTTCAGGTTTTAGCCCTATCGTTTTTAATTTTAATAGGCGTGATGTTGGTGGCAGAAGGTTTTGGGGAACATGTTCCTAAAGGATATATTTACTTTTCTGTAGCGTTTTCTTTAGTTGTAGAGGCGCTAAACATGCGCTTAAGAGGTTCTGAACGACCAAAAGATGAATAAAAAGCACTACTCCTTAACAGTTTAAGGCTTGCCTATGCCACTTTTTTTCTACCGCCTTTAATTACACCATTCAGCATTATTACACCAATAACAATGGCTGCGCCAAAATAAAATTTAGGTGGCATGGTTTCCGATTCGCTATAAAAAATCAGTGCCATAATTATCGCATAAATTGGCTCCATATTAATAGCCAATACTACTGTAAATGGCGACAGCTCTTTCATCACGTTTGCCGAAACTAAAAATGCCCAAGCCGTACAGATAGTTCCTAAAAACAAAATGGCTACCATATAGTTAAACTCGTAACTAAAAAATGTAATCGGAATAGCGGAATCTTTTACAAATAGATATGCCGATAATAGTAAAAAACCAGTAAATAGTTGTACCGTAGATGCTTTTAATGCACTATAGTTTCTCACCATTTTTGCGTTAAGTACAGAAAACAATGCGCTAAGTATCGCAGAAAAAACACCAATGGCAATAGCCGAGTTATACTCAGAAGAAACTCCTTCGAAAATAAAACCCACACCAATTATTACCAACACACCCATCATGCCTTCGCGATAATCGAATTTTTTCTTCAATAATATGGGCTCAAGAAGTGAGGTAAAAAATGTAGATGTACTCATACATACCAAAGCGATGGAAATATTACTAAGATGTATGGCTAAAAAAAATGTAAGCCAGTGTGCAGTAATGATAGCGCCAAGAAGGGTTGCATAGCCATAAGTACCAATGCTCCACGGTTTTCCTACTTGCTTTTTTTGAATATAACGTACATACCACCACATTAACAACATAGCTGCAACAGCAATGTACATTCGATTCCAAACAATATCAAAAGCATTTATAACTGGGCTGGTTGAATCTTGTAAATAGCGCCCAATAACACCTGTAAAGCCCCAAATAAGTACGGTAGTGTGTAATAATATGTAGTTCTTGTACTTCGTTAACACGCAGCAAAGGTGATAAATAAAATGATTGCAGGGTATAAAAGTTAGCCTAAATCAACCGTTCAATTAAGCGACAAAATACATCGTATTATTTCTAGTTTTGATCTATTGTGTTGTAATATTTCTTTCACTGATAACAATCATGTTTTAACACAATTATTTCTCCGACATTTGGAACCTTATTTAATGATAAAACCATCCGAACATACATTTCATATTCCTGTAATGGGATTAGGGTTTACCATTGACACTCCTATAAAAGTGGCAAAGTATGGTATTTCTTCTGTGGTTTCTATTATTCAGGATGATTTAGTAGAACAAATGCGTGAGTTCTATAGCAATCTTTATAACGAGCAATATGAACAAATTTCGAAGGATGATATTGACCATAGAGCCAAACGGATAAGTGCTTATTTAAACTTACTCCAAAGAATTGTTGTCGAACAAATAGAAAAAATAAAACAAGAACCATTCGAAGAAGGCAACGATGTAGTGAAATACTTTCAACTACTTCCCGATTCTTCTACTTCAAAGCAATTGTACTTACGAATGCTTACATCAAACGGTGAAGAAAAAAACTTTTTGATGGATGAACTAAGAAAAAGTATTGTTGCAGGAGACATTGATGTGAATATCATGACAAAGATTGATAATTCAAACACATCAAAAACAGGAGAACCACTACCCACAGAGTACAACGATGCAGTTGCAGCATTTAGAGGTTTTGCCAATAGCAACTTATCATCTTCTATTGTTTTTTCTGCTGGGTTAAATCCTCATCTATTTTCTTTTATTGAACACTTTTCAGATTTTTTCCCAGACAAAAACGGAAACATTAAGAAGAAAATTATCCTGAAAGTAAGCGACTATAGGTCGGCAATTATTCAAGGAAAAATGCTTGCAAAAAGAGGTATATGGGTATCTGAATTTCGTATTGAATCGGGACTGAATTGTGGAGGACACGCTTTCCCTACAAAAGGGTTTTTACTAGGACCTACGCTTGAAGAATTTAAAGAAAAACGCAACGAATTAAATACCGAGCTTTTAGAGTTGTGCAACAAAGCACTTATTGAAAAAAACTTAAATCCTCTTTCGCATTTAACTTCGGTAAAAATTACCGCGCAAGGTGGTATTGGTACTCATCAGGAAGATGAATTTTTGCGAGAGTACTATGGACTTGACACTACTGGATGGGGAAGCCCATTTTTACTGGTTCCAGAAGCTACCGCTGTTGATGCAGACACGTTAAAAAAACTTACCGAAGCAAAAAAAGAAGATTATTACTTAAGCCATGCTTCACCGCTTGGCGTACCGTTTAACACGTTTAAAAATAGCTCTTCCGAAAAACAAAGAATAGATAGAATTAATCATCAACGCCCAGGCAGCCCTTGCTATAAAAAGTTTTTAGCGTTTAATACAGAGTTTACCGATAAGCAAATTTGTGTTTCATCGAGAGAATATCAGCATAAGAAAATAAATGCCCTTAAAGATGAACATTTAGACCCTGATGTTTTAGCTAAGCGCATTAATGAGGTGATTGAAAAAGACTGCCTTTGTGAAGGGCTTTCATCGTCAATTTTATTAAAAAATAATCTTCCTATTGCACATAATCTTGATGCTGTAGTTATATGTCCTGGTCCAAATTTAGCTTACTTTTCTAGCGTTTATTCACTCGAAGAGATGATAGGTCATATTTACGGAAGGTTTGATGCTTTAAATACCTTGCCAAGACCGCACATGTTTATAAACGAACTTGCCATGTATATAGATTACTACAAAAAAGAACTTGATGGTAGTGACAATGTAAAGGATAACTATGCTACCGCTTTTAAAGAGAATCTATTTCTAGGTATTGAGTATTATAAGCAACTTATCTCAAGCATTGATACAGAATCGTTGAAGCGAAAAAATGAGATGCAGAATGAATTGACTTTTCTAGAAAATGAGTTGATAAAATATACCTCTGCAGCAGCACTATAAGCTATCAAAAAAAGTACCGTATTTAGTATCAATAAAGGAACCATCTTTTATAGAAAAATCCGAACTACTTAAAAATTACTTCTATACTTCATCCCAAACACCTTGAGTAATCTTAGTTTTAGTTTGAACAACAGCAAATACATTACGGGAACAACCACCAATGTTAGAAACGTTGCAAATGTTAATCCGTAAATGATGGTCCAACTCATTGGACCGAAAAACATGACGTTATCGCCACCAATGTAAAATTGTGGGTCAAATTCTGAAAAAAGCGTAATAAAATTGATGTTGATACCCATCGCCAAAGGAATTAAACCTAAGACGGTTGTAATAGCCGTCAATAATACCGGTCTTAAACGCGTTTTTCCTGCTTTGATGATGGCTTCTATAATGTGTTCGTTGGGTAATACATCAAACTCCGTAAGACCTAATTCTTCTCGTTTTCTTGCCAATAAAAGATTGGTGTAATCAATTAAAACAATGGCATTGTTTACCACCACTCCTGCTAAAGAAATAATACCAATCATGGTCATAATCACAATAAAATCTTGGCGAGAAATCACCAACCCTAAAAACACACCAATTAAACTTAGTATTACTGAAGACAAGATAATAAGCGGGGTTGAGAAGGAATTAAACTGCGCAACGATGATTAATAAAATTAAAAATACGGCAATCAATAGAGCGGTAGAAAGAAACTTCATTTCTTTTGCTTGCTCTTCTTGCTGACCTGTAAATGCAAACAAAAATCCTTCTTTAGTTAATTTTTTTCCAGCATCCGATTGAGCGAATTCTTCGGTATATTTTTTTAATTCAGCCACTACTTCGTTAGGGTTGTAGCCCTCTAAAATACCAGACTGTATGGTTACCACATTATCCAAGTCTTTTCGTTTTACGGCACTATAGGTTGAGGTTTTTTTCGGCTCCTTTATTACCGAACGTATAGGCACACTTATGAGTTTTCCTTTGTTGTTTCTAAACGTAATTTTTTGATCTAACAAGGCATCAATGTTGTTTCGGAATGCATCGTCATAACGTATATTTATTTCGTAAGAATCATCACCTTCTTTGTAAGTAGAAACATCTTTACCAAACAAGGCTGTCCTTATTTGCATGGCCACTTGCGATGTGGATAAACCATACGCACGGGCTCTATTTCGGTCAATTTCTAAAGGCAATTCCGGTTTGCCAAGTTCAATGTCA
>JBKHVV010000062.1:0-10719 GCA_046569885.1 Bacteroidia bacterium | reverse complement strand
CTCGCAAAAAGGCGTGCGCAAGTGGTCTTACCTACACCTCTTGGTCCACAAAACAAGTATGCTTGCGCCAACTTGTTATTGGCTATGGCATTCTTTAAGGTAGATGTAATCGAATCTTGCCCAACCACACTTTCCCAAGTGTTTGGTCTGTATTTTCGAGCAGAAACGATGTAATTTTCCATAACTGTGTTTAAAGTTGAAGGTTGAAAGTCATAAAGTTGAAAGTCTATTTTCTTTTCTCTAACTTCTATTATTCTAACCTTCTAAAATTCTAGATAACCAAATTAACCCAACAAAGATAGGGGTAGTTATTTAAACTTGCAACCTAAAAGTTTTCAGCAATTATTTCTTGTTTTCAACAAAAAAGTGCTACATTTGCAGCCCATTTATTATAAACAAACAAAAACAATAATTAAACAAAACAATTATGAATCGTTACGAAACTGTTTTCATTTTAACTCCCGTTTTGTCTGATGCACAGGCGAAGGAAGCAGTGGTAAAATTCAAGGACTACTTGAAGAATAATGGCGCAACCATTACTTTTGAAGACAACTGGGGGCTTAAGAAATTAGCCTACCCCATTCAAAAGAAAACCACTGGATTTTATTATTTAATTGAGTTTGAAGCTCCAACTCAATTGGTACATGGCTTAGAGATAGAGTACAAGCGCGATGAGCGTGTAATGCGTTTTTTAACCGTGAGAATGGATAAAGACCACGTTATTTTTGCCGAAAGCAGAAGAAAAATTCAAGCTAATTAATCATAGTTAAAATTCAGAAATCATGGCACAAGACACAGATATCAGATACCTTACCCCAATTAGCATTGAGGTTAAAAAGGACAAATACTGCCGTTTCAAAAAATCGGGCATTAAGTATATAGATTATAAAGACGCTAACTTTCTTTTAAAATTTGTCAACGAGCAAGGTAAAATTCTTCCAAGAAGAGTTACCGGTACATCAATGAAATACCAAAATAAAGTTTCGCAAGCCGTTAAAAGAGCAAGACACCTTGCGCTTATGCCTTACGTTGCTGATATGTTAAAATAATTTAGGAGGCACACAACATGGAAATCTTATTAAAGAAAAATATAGAAGGTTTGGGAGAGAAAGATGAAATCGTTTCTGTTAAACCAGGTTACGGAAGAAACTTCTTAATCCCTCAAGGAATTGGCGTTTTGGTAACGGACTCCGTTAAAAAAATGCACGCAGAAACCTTAAAGCAACGTTCTCACAAAGCAACCAAAGTATTAGAAGAGGCTAAAGCAGCAGCAGAAAAACTTAAAAAGGCAGCGATTAAAGTTCCTGCTAAAGTGGGCGAAAACGGAAAAATTTTCGGTTCGGTAACTACCACACAAGTAGCAGAGCAATTATCAGCTGCAGGATTTGCTGTAGAAAGAAAGAACATCAAAGTTCAGGAAGAGCACATCAAAACCGTAGGTAAATATAAAGCCGATGTTAAACTTCATAAAGAGGTTACCGTAACTATCGAATTTGAAGTAGTTGAAGGATAACATTTGAGTAGAATGATTTTTGAAAGCCCTGCCAATTTGGTAGGGCTTTTTTTAGTGATTTTTTTATCTTAGTACCTCTTTCACTTTGCTCCAATCAACATCAAGAGATTCTGGTTTGAAATCTTTTTTTGTTTTGTAGCGCAAGGATTTTCTAATGCGTTGGTCGGTTTCGGGATGTGTCATTAAAAAACCCAATTCTTTTTCATATTTGAATTCTGAGTGGTCTTTCATTTTTCTAAAAATGGTGGCTAACGATGTTGGCGAAAGATTACTTTTTTCCAAAAGCTCTAATCCAAAATCGTCTGCTTCACCTTCATGTTGTCTGCTAAAAACATTAGAAATACTCATCTCCAAAACTTCTAAAATAATTGCAGGGTCACCACCTGTAAGAATAGAAGTAATAACACCAATGCCTAATTTTTTCACTAACATTTTTGAAACGTGACGCTCCTCAACATGTCCAATTTCATGTGCTAAAACAGCCGCAATTTCTTCAGGACTATCAGCTAAATTTAATAAACCAGTATAAATTACAATATGTCCGCCAAGCGTAGCAAATGCATTTACTTGTGGATCTTCAATCACGTAAAATTTGTAGTAATATTGAGTCGAATCTAAAGAGCTTAAAAGTCGCTCAGATATTTTGTTTATGGCATTTACAACGGTTGAATCTTTTACTTGAGTACTGTATTTTAATTGGTGCTCCATTAACATGTCCCCCAACTCTTCCTCTGTTTCGATGGGAAGCGTGGGGTCTAAATGAACTTTTGGCGCTTTTACCAAGCTAAAAATGCTCCAAATAGCTCCAAACACCAACAAAAGAATTGTTAGTTCTTTATAGATTTTACTAGTCATAAATTCTCTAAACAGGTGGTCGGTTGGTAACGGGGGTATTCAGTTCTATCGTTTTTAAAAAAGAATAATGATAGGCTATCTTTCCGAAAAACAAAAAGTAATAAAATCTTCCTTTATTGGCTTTTACAGCAGCCACAATACTAAATATTATGTACAATAAATTCGCCACTATAACAGCTACAAGATAGCCAAAATAATTGCTGGTAAAATTGGCATTATGAAACGCAATTATTCTAATTGTCCAACCCACCAAAATGGCATTCATAATGGTTGTAGGAATTTGCGACAGCAACGATTGCAAGCAATGAAACTTCACATATCTACTCTTTTTGCGGTTAAGAATGTAATAAACAACAGCCGCGATAAGGTTAATAATGGGTAATGGCAAACCAACGGCAAATGCGGCAAACATCATCAAGTAAGAACCCATAGCATCTTCCTTTTCTGTTTGAGTAATATCATCCGGCTGTGGCACCGGATGATATTTTGAATTTAATTCGTCACTCATTTTTTATTATGCTTTTCCGTTAAATGGAGGATAAACATCTGTCATAAAGCCCATGTATAAACTCACACGCGCATTCCAACGTAAATTTTCTACTAAAAAGTCGTGTGTGCTTTTCGGAAATTTACCTGTGAATAAAACAATCCACCACGCGATAAATCCTAAAATAGCACCCCATAATTGACGAAACATTAAGATAAACATGTGCGGAATGATGACATAGAAAATGCCAAAAAACATACGCACAAGCAATAATCCTCTACTTAATGTTTCAGGGTTTTCTGCCTCAAAAATTACGTTGTCTGTTTTGGTTGAAACGCCAAACGCGGGATAGCCATCCGCTAAGTTTGCCATAGTAGCATTCACGCGCATACTCCAACGCATTAAACCCACTTGAAAATCGAAAAATGATTGTGGATATTTTCCAGTAAAAAGTACTATCCAAAACGAAATAAATTGAAGAATGACAGCCCACAAACTGACAAACAGCAACACAAATCCGTGAGGAATTAAAATGTAAAATGCTCCAAAAAAAGAGCGAGCCAATAACTCACCTCGTGAGTACGACTCCTGATGGGTAATTTCTAATTTCATAGATGTTTTGTTTTTCTCTGTTAAAAGTTAAAAGCAAAGTATGTGATTTTTTAGAATTAGTCCAAATAATTACCTTTTGAGTTATTAACATATTGGGTTAAAATTATTTAAGAATAGTATTTTTGTGGGATGCAAAAAATCTTTGTTACAGGTATAGGTACAGATGTGGGTAAAACTATAGTTTCGGCTGTATTGGTAGAGGCATTGCAAGCCGACTATTGGAAACCCATTCAAGCGGGAGATTTAGACAATAGTGATACGCAAAAAGTGCAACGTTTGGTAACAAATACAAAATCGCAATTTCATAAAGAATCCTTCAGATTAAATACTCCTGCTTCACCTCATTATGCAGCAGAATTGGATGGTGTAGAAATTTTAATCAAAAACATTCTTTTGCCCCAAACCAACAACCAACTAATCATAGAAGGCGCTGGTGGTTTACTGGTGCCCATCAATCAAAAAGGTGAAACAATGGTAGATGTGATAAAGCATTTAGACGCTTCTGTTATTTTAGTGTCGCGCCATTATTTAGGAAGCATCAATCACACACTAATAAGTCTTAATGTCTTAAAGTCTGAAGGTTTGAAAGTCTATGGTATTGTGTTTGTGGGTGATGAAAACATAGCCACAGAAAGTATCATCAAAAAAATAAGTGGTGTTAACATTTTAGGGCGAGTGCCTAATTTAATTTCTGTTGACAAAGAAAGTATTTATAAAGTAGCGCAGTTGTTCAAAAATGTGTTGGCATGACTTTGAAAGAAAAAGATAAACGCTACATCTGGCATCCGTTTGATCAAATGAAACATGCCGACATTATTCCTATTGTAAAAGGTGATGGTGCGTACGTTTTTGATGAAAACGGTAAACGCTACATCGATGCCTTTTCAAGTTGGTGGACGAATGCACACGGACATAGTAACCCCTACATTGCGCAAAAAATTGCCGAGCAAGCATTGCAATTAGAGCATGTTGGCTTCGGTGGGTTTACACATCCGCAAGCCGTCAATTTAGCCGAGCGTTTGGTAAATCTTTTACCCGATAATATTCAGAAAATTTTCTTTTCAGATAATGGTTCTACTGCCAACGAAGTGGCTATGAAACTAGCGATGCAGTATTGGTTTAATAAAGGTGAACAGCGCAACATGTTTATTGCTTTAGAAAACGATTACCATGGCGATACGTTTGGAAGCATGTCTCTCACTGCACGCGGTGGGTTTAATGAACCCTTCGAGCGTTTTATGTTTGATGTGAAATTTATTCCTGCGCCAACAGATGAAAACAGGTTAAAAGTTATTGAGTTATTGGAAAAATATTTAAAAACGAATGATATAGTAGCCTTTATTTTTGAGCCCATTGTACAAGGTGCAGGAGGAATGTTGATGCATTCTCCAAAGGTGTTAAGCGAAATGATAAACCTTTGCAAACAACACAAAGTACTCACTATTGCAGATGAAGTGTTTACTGGTTTTGGGCGCACAGGAAACTATTTTGCAAGCAATTATTTATCAGCACAGCCCGATATGGTGTGTTTATCGAAAGCACTCACGGGTGGGTTTATGCCTTTGGGTGTTACTGCGGTTTCTCAAGATATTTTTGATGCGTTTTATTCTGATGAAAAAAAGCATACGTTTTTGCACGGACATTCCTACACAGGAAATCCTTTAGCATGCGCTGCTGCCAATGCTTCGTTAGATATTTTTGAAGATGAAAAAACGTGGCAACGCATTGATGAAATTTCTTCTTCTCTAAAGGAATTTACATCAGACATTAAGCAAAATTACAAGCTGCGCGATGCGCGAAGCTTTGGCTGTATTGCAGCCATAGAATTAGAAACTGAAGGAGCGACATCTTACTTTAACGATAAAGGCAAACATGCCTACAACTATTTTTTAGAACGAGGAATTATTTTACGTCCGCTTGGAAATGTTATTGCGCTTATTCCACCTTATTGTATAACACAAAAAGACCTGACTTACATTTTTGAGCAAATCAGGTCTTATCTTAAAGAAAATTAGTAATCACAAATTCAACTTATCGTACAACTCTTTGTAATCTTGGTTGTACTCTTTTTTGTAGGCATCGTTTTTTTCGTAAAAATATTGATGTCCTAAGCTAATGGTTTCTTTGGCACCATCTCTATTGTCAGATTCAATTTGGAACTCGGTATATTTTATTAAAGCAAATCGGTAAAGCGATTGTGTAGCCGCATCCATATCTTCAAACTGAACATCAACGCCTACAGTTTTTATCAATTTAAGTCCATCAGACAATAATTTTTTGCCTTCGGTTTTATTGTTTACACGTATTTCGCAAACGCCTTCGAGCAGCATAGCGCTTTTGTCATTTGGGTCGAACGTTTGAATTTTACTCAACAAACCCGATGCTTTTTTAAATCCTTTTTCATCGCCATCGGTAAAATAATTTTCTATTTGTTCTGCCAAATAAGCTTTTAGTTCTTCAAAATATCTCAATTTTAGTTCATAGCCTTTGTAATCGCCAAGTTTGTCTTTTTTTACAAATTTACCGGCATACGAAATGGCATCTTTTTCGGCATTTGGGTAGTCGTCTTTAAATTTATCTTGCTGAGAAATTTTATAGTTAGCCATTGAAAAAAACAAATAGGGCAGTGGATGTTTAGCCGCTTCTTCATCTTCTAAATACTTTAAGCATTTTTTATAGCATTTTTCGTATTCCTCGCCAACATACAATACTTTTAAATCATCATAAACGCCTTGCGAAAAAATATTAATCGTAAGCAGAGAAAAAAGAGTAAATAAAATTTGCTTCATGGTAAATGTTTTAGTGTTTGTTTTTCAAAAATCGTGCCTAAGTGCTTCAAATTTATTAAAACAAATTGACTCCTGTATAATTATGTGGTGTTATTTTTCTCAACTCGTTTTTAACACCTTCGCTTACATCAAGTGTGTTAATAAACGCAGCAATAGATGTTTGTGTAATGCCTTCGTTGGTGCGCGTCAACTCTTTCAAAGCTTCATAAGGATTTGGATAATTTTCTCTACGCAAAATGGTTTGAATGGCTTCGGCAACTACCGCCCAATTTTTATCCAAGTCGGCTTTTAAAGCGTTTTCATTCAGCACTAATTTATTCAATCCTTTTTCGAGGGAATCTAACGCTAACAGCCCATGCGATAAAGGCACACCAACATTTCTCAATACGGTTGAATCGGTTAAATCGCGTTGCAAACGTGAAATGGGTAACTTAGCCGAAAGATGCTCCAGCAAAGCATTAGCCATACCTAAATTACCTTCTGCATTTTCAAAATCAATTGGGTTTACTTTGTGTGGCATAGCCGATGAACCTACTTCGCCCGCTTTAATTTTTTGTTTGAAGTATTCCATCGAAATGTAAGTCCACATATCGCGGTTGAAGTCAATTAAGATGGTGTTGATGCGTTTTAAAGCATCAAACAAAGCCGCTAAATTATCGTAATGTTCAATTTGTGTGGTTACTTGCGAGCGCGATAAACCCAAATAGTTTTCTACAAAGTTGTTGGCAAATTTTACCCAATCAATTTCGGGATAAGCCACATGATGTGCGTTCATGTTGCCTGTAGCACCTCCAAATTTTGCTGAAAAAGGCACGGCCTGGAGTTGCTTTAATTGAACATTTAAACGCTCAACAAATACGTAGATTTCTTTTCCTAATTTAGTTGGAGATGCTGGTTGTCCGTGCGTTTTGGCTAACATTGGAATATTTTTCCAATCATTAGCTAAGTTGTTAAGTTGCGCAATGATCTGTTCTAACTTTGGTAAATAAATTTCATTCAGCGCATCTTTTAACGACCAAGGCACAGACGTGTTGTTGATGTCTTGCGAAGTCAAACCGAAGTGGATAAATTCTTTGTATGCGGAAAGATTTAGTGCGTCAAATTTTTTCTTCAAAAAATATTCTACCGCTTTAACATCATGGTTGGTGGTTTTTTCAATGTCTTTTATGGCTAAGGCATCTGTTTCAGTAAAATTTTGGTAGATGTTTCTGAGCGATGAAAATACGTTTTTATCAACGATTTTTAGTTGAGGTAAAGGCAATTCGCACAAAGCGATAAAATATTCTACTTCCACTTTTACGCGGTAGTGTATTAATCCGAATTCTGAAAAGTAAGGTGCTAAGGGTT
The DNA here is from genome assembly GCA_046569885.1 of Bacteroidia bacterium. Lineage (GTDB taxonomy): Bacteria > Bacteroidota > Bacteroidia > Flavobacteriales_D > Parvicellaceae > JBKHVV01. The sequence continues at coordinate 3,116 of JBKHVV010000062.1, read as the reverse complement.
CGGTTGATTTTCTGTAACGCCCATCAATGGGAGAAATGGCAGTAAGTGTGTTTAATTCCATTGCTTGAATCTAAAGCCCAAAGGTACGAGAAAAAAATGAAAGAGCCCCACTCTGACTCTCTCCAAAGTGGGGAGGATTTTAGTTTTAAAATTTATAACCAACGTTTAATGATATAGCAATGTCAGTACCATTTGGAATGGGTCTGTACAAAAAGTCAATTGGATTATAAACTATTAAATTTTGTTTTGTTTCTTTTAGTTTGCCATAGCTAATAAGAAAATCGTAAACAATTTTCTTATTAATATAACCTTGATAGCCAAATAAAAATCCCCCACCAAAATAATTTGATGTAAACTGCTGAACAGTTTCTTCGTTTCGGTTTCTAGCTTCAAAATTTATTGAAGAGTTTTTAATAAATGCTCCAAGATACATTCCATTATAATATTTCTTCTTTGAAAAGAATACTTTGAAAGTTGGGGCAATGTCAATTCGATTAAGTTTTCTGTTGTTGAAGTAATTTGGAAGGTCATTGTCGGTGTAAGTGTCGTTTAAAAAAGCAGTGGTTAATTGTGTACTAAACCTTTTTTTAAAACCATATTCTCCAGTTATAGAGAAGTATTTAACTTTTTCTGGTCCTTCAATTTCCCAAAGAATAGGCATTAGAATATCTGTTTTGAATATAAGAGCAGAACTTTTAATTGAATCTTGAGCCACTAGAAAAGTAACATTAGCTAAAAAGAATAGAGTGAAAATAGATTTTGGTTTGTTCATTGTTGATTTAGTTTTTTTCAAATATAAAAAATCTACTCTTCTTCCTCATTAGCTGATGTATAAACATCCAGTAATCCTTCGGGAAGAGAAACTTCAATGATGCGCAGCTTTGGGTCAATTTTAAGGATAAAGGCTTCATTAAAGGGCATCATTACTTCTTTGCCCTCGTGTATAAACTCTAACACAGGGTTGTTGGCATAGTCGTAATAGTTGCTTATTTCACCGAGATTTTTGTTGTTTTCTATAATGGTAAAGCCAATAAGGTCGGAAGGTAGAAGTTGATTTTTTCGGGCTTTTGGCAGCATAGTATTTGGTAGATACAATGCACTTCTATTCAATTCTTGCGCCTGTTGTTCGGTGTTGATGCCTTCAAAACGCACACGTAAATATTGCGCTTGATTGTGTACTTGACGTGATTGAATAAAAAAAGGAACCAGTTTTTTGTTGATTTCAACTAAAACGGATTCCAATTTATGAAAATCTTTAGGGTTGTCGGTGTCTATCGAAATAATGATTTCACCCTTAAAGCTGTAAGGTTTTACCACGTGCCCCAATCGGAAACAATCCTTGTGAAGCATAGTGTAAACTATTCTGCAGCTTTTTCTTCGTTGCTTTCTTCAGCAGCTGGAGCTTCCTCTGCTACTGGTGCTGTTTCTTCTACAGCGGCAGCAACTTCTTCAACCACTACAGCATTTTTAGCTTCAATTGCTTTTGCTTTTGCAGCGTTTTTTTCTTTTTCGTCTGCTAACGCTTTTTCTGCAGCGGCTTTTTTAGAAGTAGCTAATTGGTCGGTTTTAGAAGAAATTTTGTTGCTTTTCTCATCTAACCAAGCTTGAAACTTGCTTTCTACTTGATCTGCGGTTAATGCGCCTTTTTTAACTCCATTTAAAAGGTGATTTTTGTACAGCACGCCTTTGTACGAAAGTATCGCACGGCAAGTGTCTGTTGGTTGAGCACCTTTTTGTAACCAATTCAATGCATTATCGAATGCAATTTCGATAGTTGCTGGATTAGTGTTAGGATTGTAAGCACCCAATTTTTCGATGTATTTACCGTCTCTTGGTGAACGAACATCTGCTACAACGATATGAAAATAGGCATTGCCTTTTTTACCGTGTCTTTGTAATCTAATTTTTGTTGACATTTTTACTATTAATTTGTGAGGTTCGAAACCTCGGTTATTAATTTTAAGGGCTGCAAATATCTAACAATTATTTTAATTGGAGAAATTTTTTCTTGAAAAATCGCTATTTTTTTGAAGATTTTGCCAATGGGTTGTACTCAAGAGTCAAATCAATCCAGTAGCTTAATTCTTTATCCATATCAATGGCACCCAGTGAAATTCATTTCTCTACAGCCACTTTTCTGCCTGCCGCAGGCAAGGCTTTTGGAGAGAGTTTGGGGTGAGGCGTTTAATAATTTCCTATTGATAACATTACCAATGTGCAAGCAATGACTGGCTCAATGTTGTGTTGTTTGAGCAAGTTTTCAAGTTCGTTATTTTCGGTGCCTGGATTAAAAATTACACGCTTGGGTTTTAAGCTCAAAATGTAATCGTAATACGGTGGTTGGTTTTGTGGACCAACATACAAGGTTACTGTATGTACGTCTTTCACATCTGGCATTTCATTTTGAATAGTTACGCCATTTACTTCTCCTTGTTTAATGCCCACTAACACAATTTCGTGTCCGTTGTTTTGTAACGAAATAGCTGCTCTATAAGCATATCTATCAGGATTTGGTGTTGCACCTAGTATGAGGGTTGTCATTTATTCGTGTTAGCGTGTTATCGTGTTGACGTTTTTTTTGTAATTCGTAATTTTTAATTCTTAATTAATCAAAGCCATCCTTCTCTATCTAAACTTCTGTATTGAATAGCTTCAGCTAAGTGATTGTTTTGAATACTTTCGCTGTTGTCTAAATCGGCAATGGTGCGCGCCACTTTTAAAATACGAGCATACGAACGTGCAGATAATTTTAATTTTTCCATTGCATTTTTCATCAGCAATTTTCCTTTGTCATCAATCACACAATACTCATCAATTTGCTTGGGCGACATTTGCGCATTGGTATATACGCCATTTTCTCCTTTAAAGCGAATGATTTGGTACTGACGTGCTTTTTGCACACGCCCACGAATCATGCTACTTGGTTCGCCTTTACGCGTATCCGATAATTGCTCATAAGGAACTGGTGTAACTTCAATATGCAAATCAATTCTATCCATTAGCGGTCCAGAAATCTTGCTGAGATAGCGTTTCACAGCAAATTCAGAATCACCATTAAAATCGGAAGGGTCGTAAAAATCTCCACTTGGCGAAGGATTCATAGCAGCTACCAACAT
>JBKHVV010000061.1:0-10869 GCA_046569885.1 Bacteroidia bacterium | reverse complement strand
AATGAAGATACTACCGTTGTTGGCATTAAGGGTTATATCGGCAAACCAGAACTCTCTAAAAAGACAAGAGGAGAGCAATACTTTTTTGTAAATAATCGCTTTATCAAAAGTAATTACTTGCATCATGCCGTTGCTAGTGCTTACCAGCAACTCATTGACAAAAACTATCATCCAAGTTATTTTATTTATTTAGATATTGACCCGCAACGTATAGATGTAAACATTCATCCTACGAAAACGGAAATAAAATTTGACGATGAAAAAGTGATTTATTCTATTTTACTATCGGCTGTTCGTCAAGCCATAGGTATTCACAACATTTCGCCAAGTATAGATTTTGAAAGAGAAACAAGTATGGATGTGTTGCCTCTTAAAAAAAATCAAGAAGTGAAATTTCCTTCGGTGAATGTGAATAAGAATTTTAATCCTTTTAAGCGCGAAAAAACATTATCCTCATTCAATCCTGAAGCTGAAAGCGAATTTATTTTTGAGCAAGAAACCGAGCAAAAAGAATTAAAATTCGAAGCCGATTTTGGAGAAAATTCCGAAAGAAAAACCAACCTCTTTCAAATTCATAATCGCTACATTGTAAGTCAAATCAAGTCGGGTGTGATTATCGTTGACCAACGCCAAGCACACAAGCGCATCGTGTACGAAAAAATAGTGAAGCGCATAAACAAACAAAGCATCGCTTCGCAACAATTGATTTTCCCCGTTACCTTAGAATTTTCTGCGTCTAAATTTTCATTACTGAAAACCATTTGGGACGAAGTGCGTTCTATTGGTTTTGATATGGAACAATTTGGCAACAACACCGTTGTAATAAACGGAACACCGCTTGAAGTAAGTGCCGAAAATTGCGATACCATAATTAAAGAATTGATTGAAAAAGCAGCCGAAGGCGAATTACATTCAAAAGAAAATTTTACAGAAAATGCCGCTAAACTTATTGCAGATAAAAGTGCTGTTGACAAAAACAAACTACTCACTACAGAAGAAATGGAACACGTAATTAGTGAACTGTTCAGTTGTGAAAACCCTTATTACACACCAAATGGAAAGCCAACCTTAAAAACATTTACTACTGACGATTTAAATAAAATGTTCGACTAAAATTATGTTTCAACATCTCCTCAGAAATCTTACACCCGTTGTAAAAAACTTAGTTATCATCAATGCTCTGTTTTATTTGGCTCAGCTACTATTGCCAAGCTTTACAGAGCAATTTGCTCTATATTATTTTGAATCGGATAAGTTTAAACTCTATCAAATTGCCACGCATTTTTTTATGCATTCTCCGGATACATTTTTACATATTTTATTCAATATGTTTGCGTTGATAATGTTTGGCCCACCTTTAGAACGCATTTGGAATGCACAGAAATTTTTATTGTTTTATTTCATCTCTGCATTTGGTGCGTTGTTTGTACATCAAGCGGTTATGTACTTTCAGGTACAAGAACTGAACGAGTTGTTGATGGTGTACGAAGAAGGCTCTATGGAATATTACGAAACATTACGAAGCCTAAAATCTATTGTGTTTACGCCAATGTTAGGCGCATCAGGTGCGATATTCGGTGTGTTGGCAGCGTTTGCATTTTATTTTCCCAACACACAACTCATGTTGTTATTTCCACCCATTCCAATTAAAGCAAAATGGTTGGTGCTCATTTTAGTCGGGTTCGATTTATTTATGGGAATAGGCAATCATTCGGGTGATAATGTGGCGCACTTTGCACATTTGGGAGGCGCATTATTTGGCTTTATCATGGTACTTCTTTGGCAAAAAAATAGAAGTGATTTTTACTAATGAGTATAGGTAACGAAATAAAACGTTGGTACACTACTGGCTCAATTGTTAGTAAACTTATCCTTGTCAATGCGGCTATTTTTATAGCGTTTACAATTATTGACGTTATTGGCAAATTAACTTATACCAACCTTGGTTTTATCCAATCTTGGTTGTATGCTACCTCCAATTTTTCAGATTTATTATTTAAACCATGGAGTATTGTTACCTACATGTTTTTGCATGGTGGTTTTTGGCACATTTTGTTTAACATGTTATTCTTATCACTTTTTGGTAGAATATTCTTAACGTTTTTAGGCACTAAAAAGTTTCTTGCTATTTATTTGTTAGGCGGAATTGTGGGCTATTTGTTTTATGCTACAAGTTATAATCTGTTTCCTTATTTTTCTAATCAAATAGGAACGCCTATTGTGGGTGCTTCGGCAGCTATTATGGCTATTATGGCAGCAACGGTTACGCTTTCACCCAATTATGAAATTCGTTTGTTTTTAATCCCGTTTAACATCAAAATCATTTGGATTGGCTTGCTGTTTTTTTTGCAAGATATTTTTGCTTTAAAAGGCTCGTTTAATTTAGGTGGTAGCTTAGCACATATTGGTGGCGCGGTTTTTGGCTACATTGCCATTCTACAATTACAAAAAGGCAAAGATATTCTGCGTTGGTTTGAGGTAATTATTGATAAAATTGAAAGCATTTTTAAGCCCTCAAAATTAAAGGTTAGCTATCGCAGCCCAAAAGCGAAAAGCAAACCAATGACGGACGAAGAATACAATTTGAATAAAAAAGAACGTCAACAAAAAGTAGATGCCATTTTAGACAAAATTAAGCAATCGGGTTACGAAAGTTTGACTAAAACGGAAAAAGATTTTTTATTTAACGAAGGAAAAAAATTGTAGTGAAACGCATACGTTCCATATCGGCTATTATAAATTTAATTGCAGCATTATTGCTCATTGCTTCGTATGTTTCAACTATTGTAAATCCTCAGCAGCACGTTATTTTTGCATTTTTAGGATTGAGCTTTCCCGTTTTGTTGATTATAAATATGGGCTTTCTTTTTTATTGGATAATCAGAAGAAAAATTTTGTTGCTGATTTCTTTAATTACCATCATTTTTGGTGCAAAGATTATTAGCCAGTTTTTTCAAATTACGTTTAAAAAAGAAGATAAAAAAAATGCCATTCATGTAATGACTTACAACGTGCGTTTGTTTGATTTATACAATTGGACAAGCAATAAAGAAACGCGCAATCAAATTTTTAAACAAATAGAAAATCAACAACCCGATATTCTATGCTTTCAAGAGTTTTACCAAGATGACGATTCTGATTATTTTATTACACGAGATACGTTGGTTACATTTTTAAAAGCTAAAAATTATTTTGAAGGATATACTCATAAAGTTCGCGGTGGACAAGAGTTTGGTGTAGCAACGTTTAGCCGCTATCCTATTTTAAATGCTTACGTAGGTAGGTTTGAAAACGAAATAAACAACAACTATGTGGTTACCGATTTACTCATTGATGAAGACACCATAAGAGTCATCAACACCCATATTGGTTCTATTGGCTTTCAAGAAGGCGACTACAAATACATTGGTGGAAAAGGAATGACAAGATATTACCCTTGGCAAAAAAAACCAGATAGTGTTTATCAGCAAAGAATTCTCGACCGATTGTTTGTAGCATTCAGGCGCAGACCATCTCAAATTTTAAAAATTGAAGAAGAAATTAAACAAAGTCCACACCCTGTAATTTTATGTGGAGATTTTAACGACATGCCTGTGTCATTTTCTTATGGCAAAGTTACCCGTTTGCTTACAGATTCATTTACCGAAAAAGGCAATGGTTTGGGCGGAACTTATATTGGCTATGTACCTGGCTTACGTATTGATTACATTTTCCACTCCGATGAATTTAAAGCAGTAGACTACAAAACACACCAAGAAAAACTCTCCGACCATAAAGCAATTAGCGCTTTTTTAGTAAAAAGAACACCCGAATAACAGAATACTTGAATAGCGAATTGTTTATTACCTGTTTTTAAATTGTTACATTTTCAAATTATCTCATCGCCACATTATCTAATTATCATTGTTACATTTATACATTGTTTAATTGCTACATTTGCAGGCAGATGTCATTCAAAAAACGCGCATATTGGTTGTTTCAAGTTGGTGGTTGGCTGCTGCTGTTTTCTATTGGCTTAATCAACAGAGAACTTGACCAAGATTTGATAAAAAACGCATTGGTATATGCTGTATTTGGTATTTTATTGAGCCATTTGTTGCGCATGTCTATTATTTTATCCAAAATTTTAGAAACTACCAACATTAAAATTATAGGTGTAACCATTGCCAATAGTTTATTGTTTGGTCATTTGTTTTTTCTAGTTAGATTTTTCTACGTACTGTTAGTTTACAACGAGCAACCACCTTACGATTTAATGGAAGTACTTAACATTTCGTTTTACTTTTTGGTGTGGCAAATTTTGTACGTAGGCTACAGCATTATTGAAAAAAACCGAAAAGAAGAGTTGAATAATTTGCGCTTAATTGCTTTGAATAACGAGATAGAATTACGCCATTTAAAAGCACAAATCAACCCGCATTTTATGTTTAATGCCCTGAATAGTGTAAAAGCTTTGATAGATGAAGATGCTGTAAAAGCAAAGGAAGCGGTGTTTTTAATTTCTAACATTTTGCGTGCTTCGTTGCTGTCAGATAAAAAAGAATTAACCACCATTCAAGAAGAATTGGAGTTGATAAAAAACTATTTGGGCATTGAAAAAATCCGTTTTGAAAATCGTTTAAATGTTTCGTATAACGTAGATGAAAATTTACTCGCTGAAAAAGTGCCTCCATTTATCATTCAACTATTGGTAGAAAATGCAGTAAAGCATGGTATTTCTAAGCGTATTCAACCAGGTGAAATTTCTATTTCTATTCGTAAAATAGATGATAGTTTAGAAATAAAGGTAGAAAATGACATTTCGCAAATCAACAAACCAATCGATTCGACAGGAACTGGTTTGGAAAATTTGAAAAAACGCTTACATTTATTGTACGGAAATAACGCCAACTTTGAATTTTCAATAAACGAAAAAGCCGCAGCAAAAATTTTAATACCAATTAAGTTATGAAAGTAGTAATCGTTGATGACGAGCGCTTGGCAAGAGCCGAATTAAAATCCATTCTCAGCAAATTTGATGTAGAAATTGTGGAAGAATGTTCTAACCACATAGAAGCCGTTGAAGCCATAGAAAATTATAGACCTGATGTGGTTTTTTTAGATATTCAAATGCCCGAAAAAAATGGCTTTGAAGTGCTGGAAGAATTGACCTACATTCCGTTTGTGGTGTTTGTTACCGCTTACGATGAGTACGCCATTAAAGCCTTTGAAGTAAATGCATTGGATTATTTACTAAAACCGATTGACGAACAACGCTTGGAAACAACCCTTCAAAAAGCGAAAAAGAGTTTGCTGGTGAATCAAAATGGTAATAACGGAAAATATCAGTTAAGCGATAAAATTTTTATTAAAGATGGCGAAAAATGCTGGTTTGTAGAATTGTCGAATGTTAGAATGTTTAGCTCTGTGGGCAATTATGTGCAAGTATTTTTCGATAATTTTAAACCTTTGGCGCTAAAATCACTCAATAGTTTGGAAGAAAAGTTGGACGAAAAACACTTTTTTAGAGCCAATCGAAAAAGCATCATCAACTTAAATTACATCGAAAAAATCGAACCTTCGGTAAATAATAGCTTGATTGTTTACCTAAAAGATGGCACCGAAGTAGAGGTTTCAAGGCGTCAATCGGTACGTTTTAAGAACGTGATGAGTTTGTAGGTTTATTTGCTTTATATTCTTTCCAAAACAAATAACCAAACACAATAGCATAAATAATCACTATGCCATAGTAAACTATAGAGTCTCCTAATTCATTTAAAGTTTATAGCCTCTTTTATTTTTTCAACGGTTATACCCTCTCCAAATTTTAAAAGTAACATCTCTCCTTTTTTATTAAAGATATACTGAGCAGGAATACCTGTAGTAGTATTATCACATTCAGGGCAAATTTCTTTTCTAATTTTTAAATGCTTCTGCGGCTCAACACTTCCATACGTTTTAGCATCTATAATATAAGTTTGTTCATCCCAATGTGCACTGTACAAAAGTTCTTGTGTTGCTTTAATGTCATAATTCTGAAAGATTATGATGGGTTTAATATTATATTCTTTTAACTCTTCAAGAATACCAGAAACTCTAGGAACTTCATTGTGACAATGAGGACACCAAGAAGCCGCAACAATTACCCAAGTATAGTCATTAATCCCAATCAGTTTTTTTACATCATCGCCTTTAATTTCTTCAAAAAATATATCATCTTGAGATGATATTGTTTGTTTTTTAAAGGCGTTCTCCATATTAAATGTTCTGATATGAACACTGTCATATTTAGTGAGAGTTGTTGAACCATCATCAACGGAACTTCGTGTTACTCTTTGAATGGTGCAGGAATGTACAACGATTAACAGAAATAAGAACTCATAAAGATAGATAAAAAGATAGTTTTTATTTCTCATCCCAATTTAGGCTTAATACTTAACAAACAAATTTAAAAAAATATTTAATTATATCTGAATTTTTAGATGTTTTCATTTTGTATGTTCAAAAAAATATTATTAAAGAATAGTATTTTTCATTTTTTTTTCAGAAATTAGCTTTCGGAAACAAGTAAAAATTTAACGTAGATGCTTTACATTAAAGCTACAGAAACCACACCACTCGTGTCTTTCAACCCCGATAATGGTGAGTTTTTAATAACAGGAAAATCTATAACTGAAGATGCTGATGCATTTTTTCAGCCCGTTATTGATTGGGTTAGTCATTCAGAACTAAAATTTCCTGTTAATTTAGTGGTTGATTTGGAATATTTTAACATTTCTTCATCCAAGCGAATTTTATACCTTTTGTATAAGTTTAACGAATTGGTTGACCAAAATATCATTCCTGTTAGTGTTATCTGGTTATATCAAAAAGGCGATGAAGATATGATGGAAGTTGGTCAGGACTACGCTTACATGGTAAACATTCCTTTTGAAGTAAAGGAAATAGAACGACAAATGGCCGTATAAATTTTATGCGTATTGTTGAAGAAATTCCGCATCCTCAATTTAAAATAACTGTATTTTCGTGGAATAATAAATACATCCTCAAAATTGAAATTGGTCAGTTTGAGCAGGTGTATAAAGTTAATGAAATGGACGTGAGTGGCGTTGATGATATTCATGCTATGCTTACGCCCGAGTTTTTAGAAAAAGTAATGCAACGCTTTATTGCTATGCGTAGTGATTTTAGCGAAGCATTTAAAAACATTCAATAAAAAAATGAAGAAACTTGTCTATTTAATTTCTGCAGCAACACTCATGCTTGCGTGCAATTCGAAAAGTGGTAACGAAAAATCATCTGAAGAAAAACCAAAAGTCAAAGCAGTTTTACCTGATTCGGCAAGTGGTTTAAACATTGTGTTTTTCGAAAATGATTCGTTGATTACTCAATATACATACTCTAAAGAATTAGACGAACAAATTAGACGCAAAGAGCGTGGCATACTTTCGGGAAGAGAGCAAGACATGGCAAGTTTTCAGGAAATGTATAAATCTGCGGTAGAAAAGGCACCGATGATGACTACCAACGAGCGCCAACAAATTGAGCAGCAATTAGCACAAAAAGAACAAGAATTGATGGCTAAAGACCAAACTACTGAACAAAGTTACATTAAATGGAAAACCGATATTTTGATAAATTTTCAAGCGCATTTGGATAGCTTATTAGAAAATTTTAGAACAGAGCATGGCTATGATGTAATTGTACCAAGCGGTGGTGGTATTACCAAATTCTACTACTCAAAAAATTTAGATGTTACCGATACCTTGATTAACTACCTAAATGTACGCTACAAGCCGAAGACGGAGAAGAAGTAAAAATCCCTCTAAATCTCCCCGAAGGGGAGACTTGTTATTTATTTCGTAGTCGAGAAATCTGATTTTCCTTTTAATGTACTTTTTTACTTGATTAAAAAAGTACCAAAAAAATCAAGTCAAAATGCTAACTTTTATTTTGTAGCTATGTACAAAATTTAAAGTTCGCGCCATTTTGACCTTGCTAACACACGTCTTATTTTATGAAGCTTTTTAGATTATTCTTTGTTATTTTTTAGTATTTTTTCTAGCAATTCTGGATTTGAAAGTAGGTCAGGAATCATTTTCATTACCATTTCGGTTTGTATTCTCTCATTTGGAGCATTCAGTACTTGCTTGAAATTTTCATCTTGTTTATTTATTAAGCTAGAGATTTGCTCTCTAACATCTTTTCTAGTTTCGTCAGAAATATTTTCAATTTTAATGACTCTCTCATTAATATTTTTAAGCAAGTTTTCAACTTCAGATTTTGTTATTTTCGATTGGTTAAGTTGTTGTTTTGCGATATAAGCTTGCCAGAATGAAATGATACCAGCTATAACTGCAATTAGAATTGTTACAATTTCAGTAGTATTCATATTAGGTTATTTTTTTAGTTTCAACGAATGCCCTAACTTTTCCTTTTTCGTTTTAAGATAAAGCTCGTTGTGTGGGTTGCTGTCAATTTCAATGGCAACATTTTCTACTATTTCTAAGCCGTAGCCGATAAGTCCGGTACGCTTTTTAGGGTTGTTACTCATTAGTTTCATTTTACTTACACCCAAATCACGTAAAATTTGTGCGCCAACGCCATAGTCGCGTTCATCGGGTTTAAAGCCTAATTCTTCGTTAGCTTCTACGGTGTCTTTACCTTGTTCTTGAAGTTTGTAGGCTTTTAACTTATTCAACAAACCAATGCCACGTCCTTCTTGATTCATGTACACAATAACTCCTTTGCCTTCTTCTTCAATCATCTGCATGGCTTTGTGTAATTGAGGACCACAATCACAGCGACAACTACCAAAAATATCTCCTGTAACACAACTTGAGTGTACACGAACTAAAATCGGCTCATCTTTTTCCCAAGTTCCTTTAACTAAAGCCAAATGGTCAAAATCGTTGGTGGTTTGCTTGTACGCTACCAGTTTAAAGTTACCATATTCTGTCGGCATTTCTACATCAACTTTTCGTTCAATTAATGTTTCGTGCTTGATGCGATAGGCAATTAAATCGGCAATAGAAATAAGTTTTAAATTGAATTTTTCAGCTAGTTTTTTCAATTCAGGAAGACGCGCCATTGAGCCATCTTCATTCATAATTTCTACAATTACGCCTGCTGGTTCAAAGCCTGCCAATCTTGCCAAATCTATTGCTGCTTCGGTGTGTCCAGCTCTTCGCAAAACACCGCCTTTTTTGGCGCGCAACGGAAAAATATGTCCAGGTTTTCCTAAATCGGAAGCCTTGATGTTTGGGTCAATAAGTGCTTTTATTGTTTTTGATCGGTCGGAAGCAGAAATCCCAGTGCTAGTTCCATATCCGATTAAATCTATCGAAACGGTAAACGGTGTTTCAAATTGAGCGGTGTTTTGTTGTACCATTAAATCTAAGCCCAATTCGTTGCAACGGTCTTCAACAAGAGGTGCGCAAATCAATCCACGACCATGTGTAGCCATAAAATTAACTACTTCGGGCGTGGCGTTTCGTGCAGCAGTTACAAAATCTCCTTCATTTTCGCGGTTTTCATCATCAACAACAATCACTACTTTACCGTTTTTGATGTCTTCTATGGCTGATTCTATGCTATCTAATTGGGCACTCATTTACTGTAAATTTTTCGCAAAGTTACCTAATTTATGAGTGTTTTGTGGTTTTATTAGACAGTATTTGATTTAACATCTCGTTTTGCACATCCCACGAATAGTTGTTGAGTACAAAATTTCGTCCGTTTTCAGCAAGAGATTTAATTAGTTGCTCATCGTTAAGTAGCTTGGTTATTTTGTTGGCGATTTCTTGCGCATCATTACCAATAAAAATTTCTTTTTCTACTTCTGCGTTTAGAGCATTATTAGCTAATGAAGTTGTTACACATGGAAGTTGCATTGCCATTGCTTCTAGTAATTTGTTTTGTAAGCCTGTGCCAATAAACATGGGTGCTACAAAAATTTTCGATGCGTTATAAACATCTCTAATATCATCTGTCCAACCTTGAACTTTCACATGTTCGCTTGTCAAACTTTTTACCTTTTGGTGCGGATTTGCTCCTGATATTATTAAGCGAATGTTTTTAGGTAAAAGAGGCAGTACATCGTTTACTAAAAACTCTGCAGCAGCTATGTTTGGAGGGTAATTAAGATTTCCTACAAAGCAGACATCGTATTTTTTTTCGGTTGAAGTTGGTGAAAAATAATCGGTATCAACACCATTTTTTACAACATGAATTTTTTCTCGTTGTTTAATGTAGAGCGCATCTCTATCTTGTTCAGAAATGATGGTTGTATTATCGAAATAATCGAACATGATGTTTTCGTAGTAAACCAATCGTTTAAATTCAGCATCTACAAAGGGTTTTATAAAAATGTTAGAGTGATTCAGCCGCCTTTCCATGCCTTTTGAAAAAGCATCCATGTAGTCTAAGGTTTTTGGAATTTCAAACAAATCTTTAACGTATTCTGTAGTTCTAATTAGTTGGCTGTAGATGTGGTTTGGTTTAAATTTTTCAATTTCAGCGTGTATTTTTTTCTTTATAGAAGCATTGAAAAAGTAGTGAACTTGAAATGGTTTTCTAGTAAATAATCCCGCTAATAAATTTAGAAAAATAAAAAATTTAGAAAGTTTAAAAACCTTTAGTTTACAATACTTTTCGAGGTGTTTTATGTATTCCTGATTTACGAATTTATCTGTTAAACAACACAACAAAATTTCGTGATGTTGAGATAAATACTTTAGCTGATGATAGGCTCGTAGTTTATCGCCTTTGTCGAGTGGATAAGGAATTCTTGATGTAATGATAAAAAGCCGCATTTAGTTTTTTGAGATTAATCTTTTGTAGAAATCAACTAAATGATTAATGATAGTGTTTTTTTCGTAGGTATCTTTC
>JBKHVV010000060.1:0-11492 GCA_046569885.1 Bacteroidia bacterium | reverse complement strand
ATAACATTCATTTTTTTATAGTTAAAGATACTTATTTTTTTGCGAAAGGGAGGCTTCCCTTTCGCAAAAAAATAGAAATATTATCGTGTAACTGTTTTGTGAATAGATGTTCCATCAGGAAAATTCACCACCACACGCCATTGGTTATAAATAACTTCTGTATTGGACACATTTACAGATTTTGTTGTTTTTCTGTTCTTCGCCAAAGTAACTTGTTCGTTATACACTATAGTGCCATCTAAGGTGTAAATATTTATGATGGCATCTGTATTTTTGGATGAACTTAGCATCATATTAATACTTTCTTTAATAGGATTGGGCGTTATATTTAAGGTGGCGTACGTATTATACGTTTCAATATTTGTAGGATTGTATTCAAATACTATGGGTACTATTGAGTAATCATCAAAAACAACATATAATCTATAAAGCCCTTCATTAAGTAAAGAAGAATTGAAATTTTCAGAAGAAAAACTTATTCTGTCTAATTGTTCATCAAGCCTTTCAAATTGGTATGAGCGTACAATTTTTGTTGAAAAATCAATTCCTTCGGGTAGTTTAATAACATTTTTGATATCATTGTTGGGATTGTCAGGATTTATCCTACCAAAACCACAGGGATCGTTATTGTCGCAACTAATAACCATCCATTCTTTTGGGTTGTCTGGATCGGTATTGTCTGTACAAACGTATAAGATGCAAGGATTTTCTAGTCTTTTCGGTGATGATGGGACTTTCCCACCACCAGTACCACCGCCAGAAGTACCACCACCTTTACCACATACTTTCGCAGCAATACAAGCCAAATCTGTGGGTTCACCATCTAAAGGTTCTCTATACCAATCGGTTTGTTTTGATTTTTTATTGTATACATCTATCCAGTAACCTATATTGGCATCACATATATAGTTATTATTAAAATCATCGGTATTATTGGTTTGCATATACGTCCATTGTTCTGTTTTTTTCTCAACAAAATATATCCTGCCTTCTAATATTACACCTGAGGCATCTAAAATACAGTCTTGTCTAGTTACATATATATCCCTAAGAATAGTATATTCATCTAAATCATGATACTTTTTTATTTCGAACTCCCGCCAATAAACGTATTGATCAACACTCATGGCTCTAAAGTAAGGCACTCCAAAACCATCTGCATCTCTATACTCATAAGCGTTTCGCAGAAGAAGTTTCCCTGGCCTTGTTGGGTAAACTTTTCCTTGCCCATCTGGTTTTTGCCACCATTGTAACGACCACGCATAGTTTATGCCATTGCAGTTTCGATGACAGGTTTCATAATAAGGCGCTGCACCTCCTATTTGCTCAATTTCTATACCAATATCAATTATACCACCTGTTTCTTTACTTATAGCGATTGTTTTGAAGAATGTCCCTGTACCAACATCTGGAATAGAAACATTAAGGTTTAGCTTAGTGAAGTTTTTTTCCGTTTGAATTACTTCAATAGGTATTTCATTTCCCTGTTCATCTTTTGAATAAACATGTACTTCGTAACGAGCATCGGGAATATTTTTCCACGTAATATAACCACTTGAAATGTTTGGGTCAATAAAAGAGGACTTAAATCCTTGTGCCAAAAAAATGTTGGCTACAAATAGTGCTAAGGCACTTAGCGTAATTTTCTTCATGGTATTATTTTTTAGGGTTTATAATGAGCCAAAACTACGTATATAATTATTTCAATTATTACAAATTATAATTGTATTTAACAACTTATATTTGTATATTGTGTTAAATTTGTTTGGTTGTGAAACACAAATAATAAATGTATTTTTGAAGTAAATAATTAGCACTTCAATGAAAGATATAAAATTATCCGACCATATACGCCACTTAAGAGAAAAGATGGGTTATAGTCAAGAATATGTTGCCGAGAGAATGAAAATTTCTCAACAGATGTATTCTCAAATTGAGAAAAATCCTGAAAGAGCATCGTTAAGTCGACTTAAGGATTTGGCGTTTTCATTACAAGTAGGTTTGGTAACGCTACTCAATGAAGATGAATTTTTTGTACAACAAAACTACAACCAACAAGGCGGAAATACGGCTTCTCAAATGCACTTTCATACCACCGAAGATGTTTACAATCGTTTAATAGAAAAAATGGAAAAAGAAATTTTATTTTTGAGAAGTGTCATAGAAAAAGATAAACAAAAAAAGACCAAGTAGAGCATTTTACCTTCGTATCTTTAGCGCCTAATGCAGCGCATTCAAAAAAAAATACATCATTTAACCAGTACTCAATTGTTACAAAACAGTTGTCAGCACTATAAAAATGTGGCGTATTTAAAATTTCCCAATTCGTTTTTAGCGGTAGGTGTAGCCCATGAATTTTTAGCAGAAACGCATCTCGATTTTTCTGCGCTTCAGTCGTTTTTAGACAACCACAAAGCGCATACATTTGGCTATTTTAGTTATGATGTAAAAAACTCTGTAGAGCAGTTGCAATCAAATAATGATGATGCTTTAAAATTTCCGTTAGCGTATTTTTTTGTGCCTAAATTTTTGTTTGAAATCAACGAAGAAATCACCGTACATTATTTTGAAAACGATGCACAAGAACTAGAACAGTTGTTGCAAGTTGTAAGCGAAGAAAATACTGAAAAAACAAGTGTTTCGTGGCAATCAAAAATCACGAAAAAAACGTATTTAGAAAAGGTAAAAAACATAAAGCAACACATCCGCAGAGGAGATGCCTATGAACTGAATTTTTGCTACGAGTTTTTTGCAGAAAATGCAAAGATAAATCCAGCAACTATTTTTTTAGAATTAGATGCGCAAACCAAAGCACCGTTTGCTTCTTTTTTAAAATTTAACAACAACTATTCACTGTCATTTAGTCCTGAACGTTATTTGAAAAAAGAAGGTAAAAAAATCATTTCTCAACCGATAAAAGGTACTGCACAAAGAGGTGCTACTAAAGAAGAAGACGAGCAAATAAAATACCAACTACAACACAACAAAAAGGAGCAAAACGAAAACGTGATGATTGTAGATTTGGTGCGCAATGATTTATCGCGCACTGCTGCAAAAAATTCCGTAAATGTGGATGAATTATTTGGTATTTACACCTTTGAAACCGTGCATCAAATGATATCTACCATTTCATCAGAAATTAAAGAAAGCGTTTTAGCAACGGATGTCATAAAAACCACATTTCCTATGGGTTCTATGACGGGTGCGCCAAAAATTAGCGCCATGCAACTCATCGAAAAACATGAGAACACCAAGCGAGGTTTGTACTCTGGCGCCATCGGTTATTTTACACCCGAACAAGATTTTGATTTCAGCGTAGTCATTCGCACATTGTTGTATAATGCAGAAAATAATTACCTTTCGTTAATGGTTGGTAGTGCGATTACCGATGCCTGCAACCCCGAAGATGAGTATCAAGAAACCTTGTTAAAAGCAGATAAATTTTTGCGTTACTTTGCGTAGATGATTGAACAAACATTCATAAAAGAACTACAACATTTAGCAGGCGATGATTTCGCTAAAAAGCGTTATTTATTAGCCGTTAGCGGTGGTGTAGATTCTATAGTGTTGTGTCATTTGTTTTTGCATCATAAGCTTAATTTTTCTATTGCGCATTGCAATTTTCAGTTGCGTGGAGAAGAGTCTAATCAAGATGAAAATTTTGTAAGAGAGTTTGCCAAAAACAATACGGTTGAAGTATTTGTAAAGCAATTTGACACCGAAAAAATAATTCAAGAGCAAGGTGGTTCTACCCAACAAGTAGCACGAAAGCTACGCTACGATTGGTTTCATGAACTATTACCAAACTTTGATTTTTTGGTTACTGCGCATCATTCGGATGATAACATTGAAACGTTTTTTATCAATTTATCTCGCGGAACTGGGCTAAAGGGCTTGATGGGTATTCCATCTGAAAACGAAAAAATTATTCGTCCGCTACTAAAAATTACCAAAGCCAAAATTTTAGAATACGCAGAAAAGCACACTATTTCTTGGCGAGAAGATAGCTCTAATCAAAGCGATAAATACACCCGAAATTTTTACCGAAATCAGGTAATTCCACTAATCAAATTACAAAAACCAGGTTTTGAAAACATCATGACGAGTAACATTGAAATGATAAAAAAAACCAAGTCGTTGCTTGACCATTTTATAGGTGACATCAAAAAAGAAGTGGTAGAACAAGTTGGTGGACGCACCAAAATCATGTTGCGAAAAATCAAAAAATATCCTGCCAAAGATGTAATACTTTATGAGTTAATCAGTCAGTTTGGGTTTAATTACGATCAAGCTCAGGGTATTTTAGATGTTATTCAATCGGGCAAAACCTTTTTATCAGAAGAATATAAAGCCATTTACGAACGTGGCGAACTCTTAATTACCCGCAGAGACAAGCGTTACGACTTTGAACCCATTGTGTTTAATTCTTTCGATGAGTTGGAACAATCTGAGTTGTTTGAAGTGGAAATTACAGATGTACCGAAGTTTTATTCTTCAGAAAAAAACACCGCTTATTTTGATGCAGAAAAAATAAAATTTCCGCTTACTATAAGAAATTGGCAACAAGGCGATCTGTTTTATCCTTTTGGAATGAAAGGGAAAAAGAAATTATCGGATTATTTCATTGATAAAAAATTGACCAACGAAGAAAAGTTATCGCTAATGCTTTTAGAATCTGATGGTAAAATTGTGTGGCTAATAAACCACCGAACCGACAATCGTTTTAGAATTACCAAGTCCACAAAAAAAGTAGTAAAACTTGTAACTAAATAGTTTTTCCTGCGTAAAATATGCTTTACTTTTTTGTTCATACTAATCACTAAAATTGCTGCGCATGGAAATTGCTACTAAATCACAACTTGTTGAAAAAGAAGATATTGTATCTCTTCATTTTCCAAAAGACCCTCTACCAAGAACTAAAGATGAAAAGAAAGTTTTGATGATGAAACTCCAAAAAGCGCAAACTTTAGGCAATGTGCATCACAACAAAATCAAAATTCATTTTCAAGACGATCAAGGTCCAAAAGTGGTAAACACTACCGTTTGGGCACTTGGAACCGATTACGTGGTTCTAAAAAAGGGGATTTTTGTTCCCATCAACCGAATTATTGACGTTGAGGTTTAACTTTTCTTTTTAGTTACTAAATTTAAAGAGTCTCGTTTGAGGCTCTTTTTTTACCTTATTAGGAATCCAACAATAAAAAGCATTCTTGAAAATCTATGCGCTATATTTATGCGTATTTTTGTACAATAGATACTAACTGAGTAGATAATTTTATGATGATATTGAAACGTTTTTTATTGGCAATTATCCTTTTTGGTGGATGTTTTGCCAATGCACAAATTTTTGACCCTGTAAAGTGGAAGTTCTCACAAAAGCAAATTTCCGAAACCGAAGTAGAGCTTTATTTTGAAGCCACACTCGAAAAAAAATGGCACTTATATGCGCAAAAACTAGAGAGTGATTTAGGTCCGGTGCCCACCTCATTTGTATTTGACGAATCAAAACTTTACGAACGTGTTGGAGAAGTAAAAGAACCAAAAGCAAAAGTTGAGTTTGACCCTAACTTCGACATGAATCTTAGTTTTTTTGAGAACAAAGTAATCTTTACTCAAAAAATAAAAATTCTTTCTTCGTCTGATTTTACTGTAAGTGGCTATGTAGAATATATGGCGTGTGATGACGAAAAATGCATTTTTCCTGACCCAGCCAACTTCACATTTAAAATAAAAGGCGTAGCAGGACAATCAATAGAAAATAGTAATCTAGACACAACAAAATCTAATGTTGATACAGCACAATTAAATCCGTCATCCAATTTTCCAGAAATAAAATCTGCAAAAGAAATTATACCCTCATTGACAAATGTAGATTTGAATAATCCTTTAGGTAATTGTGGCGAAACACAAGAAATCAGTAACATTTGGCTTGTGTTTATTTTTGGATTTATTGGCGGATTGTTGGCACTTTTAACGCCTTGCGTGTTTCCAATGATTCCTCTAACGGTAAGTTTTTTCACCAAAGGCAGTCAAGATAAAAAAGGTGTTTTCAGAGCTGTACTTTATGGCTTTTTCATTTTTATGATTTATGCTTTATTAAGTGTTCCGTTTCACTTTGGCACCGACCCAGAAGCACTCAATGAAATTGCCACAAGCGTATGGCTCAACATGTTGTTTTTTGCTGTTTTTGTGTTCTTTTCCATTTCATTTTTTGGTTATTTTGAAATTACGCTACCAAGTAGTTTTTCTAATAAAACCGACAGAGCATCGGATGTTGGTGGTGTTTTAGGAATATTCTTCATGGCACTTACGTTGGCGTTAGTTTCGTTTTCATGCACAGGACCCATTTTAGGAACCGTTTTAGGCAATTCACTTAAAAACGGACCATGGCCCATCACTGCTGCTATGAGTGGTTTTGGAGTGGCATTAGGCTTACCTTTTGCTTTGTTTGCAGCTTTCCCAAGTGTGATGAACAAACTACCAAAATCGGGTGGATGGCTTAACTCTGTAAAAGTTGTGCTTGGGTTTATTGAATTAGCATTGGCTGTTAAATTCCTCTCAAATGCCGATTTAGTGCTGCAATGGGGCTTATTAAAGCGCGAAACCTTTTTCTTAATTTGGTTACTTATTGGCTTGGCACTTTCATTATATTTATTGGGTATTATTCGCTTTCCTCACGATTCACCTTCCACAGGAAAATCATCTTTATTCAAAAAAATATTTACCACGCTAACTATTGCATTTACTATTTATTTAGCACCAGGAGTAATGAAAAAACCGCTTTGGAGTCATGATTTATTGAGTGGTTTTCCTCCACCAACCTTTTATAGTTGGTACGATAACGAGACCTTCCATGCAGAGTTTGATGATTTTGATGCCGCTTTTGCAGAAGCTAAAAAACAAAACAAACCTTTATTGATTGATTTTACTGGTTGGGCTTGTGTCAACTGTCGAAAAATGGAAGAATCTGTGTGGACAGTAGAAGCGGTGAAAGAAAAACTTGAAAATGATTTCATCTTAGTTTCGCTTTATGTAGATGATAAAGTAAAATTACCAGACAGCTTACAAGGCACATTCCGACAACAAATTAGAGGTGTTGAAGTAGAAAAACGTATCAGAACGGTGGGCAACAAATGGGCTACGTTTCAAACGTATGTGTTCAACAATAATTCACAACCTTATTATGTAATGCTTAGTCCCGATGGCTATTTATTGGGTAACCCTGTTGGCTATATGCCCGATGAACAAGAATATTTAGATTGGCTAAATTGTGGGTTGAGGGCGTTTGAAAATAATAAATAGTTATGCCAGAAAATACACCTTGCCCAAAATGTAAATCGCCCTATGCGTATGCTATGGATGCTTTAATGGCGTGCCCTGAATGTGGCCACGAATGGAATCCAGAAGAAGTAGAAGAAACTACAGAAATAGGATTGGTAGTAAAAGACGCCAACGGTAACATTCTTCAAGATGGAGATTCGGTTGTAGTAGTAAAAGATTTACCCGTAAAAGGAGCTCCAAAATCCATCAAAGCAGGAACAAAAGTGAAAAACATTCGACTAGTAGAAGGTGACCATAACATTGACTGCAAAATTGATGGCTTTGGTTCTATGGCTCTAAAATCGGAGTTTGTGAAAAAGGGATAGCTTAATAAGCCGATCTCGGGATAATGATAAAGTTAACAGAATAATTGAACAATTGAATTTAGAATGTAGAAATTCATCAATTAGTCAATGTAATAATATACCAATTCAGAATTAAGAATTAAGAAGTAAGGGTTTAGAAGAAAGAGAAAAGACCTTCAACTTTCAACATTAAACCTTCAACTTTATGACTTTGGACTTTAAACTAGCTTTCACCATTCTATAGTTCAAATGTTCTCTAATCGTTTAGCTTCAAAACAGCTAAAAAAGCTTCCTGTGGAACTTCTACACGGCCCACTTGACGCATACGTTTTTTACCTTCTTTTTGCTTTTCTAAAAGTTTGCGCTTACGAGAAATATCACCACCGTAACATTTAGCGGTAACATCTTTACGCAATGCTTTTATCGTTTCGCGTGCAATGATTTTTGCACCAATGGCAGCTTGTATAGGAATTTCGAATTGTTGTCGAGGAATTAGTTCTTTTAATTTTTCGCAAATGCGTTTTCCTAAATTGTAGGCATTGCTTCTGTGTACCAATGCTGATAAGGCATCTACTTGTTCTGCGTTAAGTAAAATATCCATCTTCACCAAATCAGATTGTCTGTAACCAATGGGATGATAATCGAACGAAGCATAACCACGCGAAACGGTTTTTAGTCGATCGTAAAAATCGAACACGATTTCAGCCATGGGCATTTCAAACGTCAACTCTACTCTATCTTGCGTTAAATACACTTGGTTTTTCAATTCACCACGTTTTTCAATACACAAGGTCATAATTTGACCAATATATTCTGATTTAGTAATGACTTGCGCATGAATGTACGGTTCTTCTACAAAGTCCAATTTGCTTGGGTCAGGCAGTTCTGATGGATTATTTACCACCAACATTTCGCCTTTAGTTAAATACGCTTTGTACGACACGTTGGGCACGGTGGTAATTACCGTCATGTTGAATTCACGCTCTAAGCGCTCTTGGATAATTTCCATGTGCAACATGCCTAAAAATCCGCAACGGAAACCAAAACCCAACGCAGCCGAAGATTCTGGCTCGAACACTAAAGACGCATCGTTCAATTGCAGTTTTTCCATTGAATTTCGCAACTCTTCGTATTCATCGGTATCTACTGGATAAATACCCGCAAACACCATGGGCTTTACATCTTCAAAGCCTTTCACCGCTTCTTTACAAGGATTTTCTGCAGATGTAATGGTATCTCCAACTTTTACTTCTTTGGCTTGTTTTATTCCAGAAATAATGTAGCCAACATCTCCAGTGCCTACTTCACTTTTAGGCAATAAGTCCATTTTCAAGACACCCACTTCATCAGCATCGTACACTTTATCGGTATTGAAAAACTTAACTTTTTGTCCTTTTTTAATCGTGCCATTAAGTACGCGATAGTAAGCAATAATTCCTCTGAATGAATTGAACACCGAGTCAAAAATCATGGCTTGAAGCGGTGCATTGGGGTCGCCTTTTGGCGCGGGAACTTTATTTACAATGGCTTCTAAAATATTATCTACACCCAATCCTGTTTTACCGCTTGCAGCAATGATGCTATCTCTGTCGCATCCTACCAGTTCCACAATTTGGTCTTTCACTTCTTCAGGCATGGCACTTGGTAAGTCCATTTTATTGAGGATGGGAATAATTTCCAAATCGTGCTCAAGCGCTAAATAAAGGTTAGATATGGTTTGTGCTTCAATGCCTTGCGATGCATCAATAATTAATAAAGCGCCTTCGCACGCTGCAATAGAACGCGATACTTCATAAGAAAAATCAACGTGTCCGGGTGTGTCAATAAGATTTAAGATATAGTCTTTGCCCTCATGTTTGTAGTTCATTTGTATGGCATGACTCTTAATGGTGATGCCACGTTCACGCTCCAAATCCATGTCATCAAGGGCTTGAGCAACCATGTCTCTATCAGAAATAGTGCCTGTTACTTGAAGCAATCTATCTGCCAACGTACTTTTTCCGTGATCTATATGTGCAATGATGCAAAAATTGCGAATGTTATTCATTTTCGATAAAATAGGGTGCAAAGATAGAGTTGAAAGTTGAATGTTGGACGGTTAAAGGTTAAAAGTTCTGTGTTGAAAATTCAACGTCTTTTTTCATTATCTAATTCTCACATCATCTAATGAGCTAATTTGTTTAGTTTTGTAGAAAATAAAATGTATGCGTCTTTTAATGACTATATTTTTTTGTTTGCCGTTGTTGGTTTTTTCTCAGATGAAAAAAATAACACTCAACGCTACATTTGAAAAAATTGAAGCGCAAAGCAAAACATTTGTAGCTACTGTAAACGTTGAAAAAAATGGAAAAATTGTTCACACGGAAGTAACACAAACCGGAAAGTTTATTTATGCGTTGGATACGGGTGCGGTGTACAAAATCTATTTCTCTAAAATAAATTACGTGGGCAAACATTTGATGATTGACACACGTGAGATTCCTAAAAAATCGAAGAAAAAACAAACGCTTCGAGTAGAAATGAGCTTTTTCTTAGATTTTGACGATGTGGATTTTTCTTTTTTGGAGACCACACCCGTAAGTGTTGCGCGTTACGATGAGCAATATAAAAAACTTAGATGGGATAAAGAATACACTAAACTCATCAACGAGAAGATTGCGCAGATATTACTCAATTTGTAGTTCTTATTGCTTAATTAATTTCTGATTGTCCGCTCACACAAACTCACCACAAACCAGCACTTTTGTGTTTAGTGTTTTGCATGTGGTGTTTAAAAAAAAACCAAACACTATACACTAAATACCATACACTAAAAAGGTGTAAAAAACTCCTTTAAATAAAACGGCTCAAAGTACGCCACGTCTTCAAATTGTTGTTGCGTATATTTTTTCAAAACGCTTTCTATCATTGACTTTGAAGAAGGATATATATTTTCGATAGTATGATTTTTTACAGCAATAGTTCCTTTAATTTTTGAGGCAACATCACCCATAAAATGGATGTGCTTTTCAGAATATTCTTTAGCAAAATGTTCATCTACTACAATGGCTTTTATATCCGAAATGGGTTGCAATAAATGATTGTAAAACGCACAATATACTTCCATTCTGCGCGCATCAATCATGGCGCAAATAATATCATTTTCAGTTAGTTTTTTTGAATATGATTTTGCTAAAACATCTGTAGTTGGAATAGAAATTAAAGGTATGTCTAACGCATAACACAAACCTTTTGCCGTAGAAACACCGATGCGCAAACCCGTATAAGAACCCGGACCTTTGCTTACCGCAATAGCCGATAAATCTTGGTAGGTTATGCCCACTTGCCGAATTGCTTTATCAATAAATACAGATAATTTTTCGGAATGCTCGTATCCTTCTGGTGTTTCTTCAATGCAACCAATAAGTTCTGCATCTTTTGAAATAGCCACCGAGCAATTTTTTGTTGCCGATTCTATATGAAGAATGTAGGTCATCTAATGGAAGTAACACGCACTTCAACCCTTCTATTCACCTGACTTTGCTGTTCGTTTAGTGGTTCTGGATAAATCATTTTGTCGCCTCCATATCCTTTATAGGTGAGTCGCTCTTTTTCTATTCCATAGGCAATAAGCATCTCGTAAATTGTTTTAGCGCGGTCGGTAGAAAGTTTCATTTGCTTTCTTTTTTTGCCGCCAACACCATTTACATGTCCTTGAATTTCTACAGAAATATTTTTATTCGTTTTCATGAAGTTTAGCAAATCTTCAAAGTCTTTTAATGCGTTGGGTAAAATGGTGGCTTTATCGGGCACAAACTGAATGTTGGTAAACGACAACGATGACCCAACGGCTAATTTTTCGAGATAAACACGTAGCGTAGTGTCTTG
>JBKHVV010000059.1:0-11982 GCA_046569885.1 Bacteroidia bacterium | reverse complement strand
GTGGCATACATCCGCACCAATATTACCGGGGTTGGTTAAGCCAACTTGTGCGTTCATGTTGGCACCATCCATATATACTTGTCCACCATATTGGTGAATAATAGAGGTAATGTCTATAATAGATTCTTCAAACACACCATGTGTAGATGGGTAAGTTACCATCAAACACGATAAACTGTCTTTATATTGCTCTGCTTTAGCGCTGATGTCGGCAACATCAATGTTACCGTTGTCATCGCACTTAGTTACAACTACCGTCATACCAGCCATTACAGCACTTGCAGGATTGGTGCCGTGTGCCGAAGATGGAATTAGACAAATGTTTCTATGTCCTTCGCCACGGCTTTCGTGGTAGGCACGAATCACCATCAAACCAGCATATTCGCCCTGTGCACCAGAGTTGGGTTGTAAGGACATTTTTGCGAAGCCAGTAATTTCGCTCAAGTCTTTATCCAACATTTCTAACATTTCTGCATAACCTTGCGCTTGGTCAATAGGAACAAATGGGTGTAGGTTGGCAAACTCAGGCCATGTTATAGGCATCAACTCAGACGCAGCATTTAATTTCATGGTACAAGAACCTAACGAAATCATACTATGCACCAACGATAAGTCTTTATTTTCTAAGCGTTTTAAATAACGCATCATTTCTGTTTCAGAATGATAGCGATTAAAAATATCGTGCGTTAAAACAGCATCGGTTCTAAATAGGTTTATGTCCACCGAAACTTCACTTGGAACGTAGTTGTTTAATGATTTTCCAAATGCCTCACCAATTACTTTTAAAAGATTATTTACATCATCATTGGTAGTGGTTTCATCTATACTTAATCCAAAAGATGTAGCATTATCATAACGTAAGTTGATTTCGTTTTTAAGGGCGATTTCTCGTACTTTATTTACAGCAGTTTCATCGGCATGAATAGTTAAAGTATCAAAGTAAGAATGATTGATAACATTAATGCCTGCTTGCTTAAGTTCGTTAGCAATATGGTAGGTTTTTTTGTGAATGGTTTTAGCAATTTGTTGCACACCTTCGGAGCCATGATACACGGCATACATACTTGCCATTACAGCTAATAGTGCTTGTGCAGTACAAATGTTAGAGGTTGCTTTATCGCGTTTGATGTGTTGCTCGCGGGTTTGAAGCGCCATTCTCAACGCACGGTTGCCGTCTTTATCTATCGAAACACCAATAATTCTGCCTGGGATAGAACGTTTAAATTCATCTTTAGTAGCAAAAAACGCAGCGTGCGGACCACCATAACCCATCGGCACACCAAAGCGTTGGGTGTTACCAACTACTGCATCTGCACCCCAACTACCCGGAGATTTTAAAAGCACCAGCGCCATAATATCTGCGGCAACTGCTATGCGCACACGATGGTCGTGGGCTTTTTGGGTAAATATCGAATAGTCTTTCACATTACCATCTGCATCGGGATATTGAATCAATGCACCAAAAAACTCGTTGCCGAATTCAATGGTGTTGTGGTCGCCCACTACTACTTCAATACCAAGCGGAACGGCTCTACCTATGACTACATCTATGGTTTGTGCGTAACACTTTTCAGAAATAAAAAATTTATTGACGTTGTTTTTGGCTTGTTCTCTGTTGCGCGAGTTGTAGAACATAATCATGGCTTCTCCAGCAGCTGTGCCTTCATCTAATAATGATGCATTGGCAATTTCCATTCCAGTTAAATCCATCACCATGGTTTGGAAATTTAATAGTGCCTCTAAACGACCTTGTGCAATTTCTGCTTGATAAGGCGTGTAAGCGGTGTACCATCCTGGATTTTCGAGTACGTTACGCAAAATTACCGAAGGCGTGATGGTGCCAAAGTAACCACGACCAATATAGGTTTTGTACAATTTATTTTTAGCGCCAAGGGCTTTAATGTGTTGCAGATATTCACTTTCGCTTAGACCATCAGCTACGTTTACATCTTTTTTAAGACGTATGCCCGCAGGAATGGTTTTGCTAATGAGTTCTTCCATTGAGCTCATACCAATGGATTTTAGCATTTGGTTCACTTCAGACGCTCTTGGTCCGTTGTGTCTTTCTGAGAAGTTATTTACGTTCATGTTCTGTTCTAACAAATAGGTTACAAATATAGGGTTGAAAGTTGAAAGTTAAAGGTTAAAGGTTGAAAGTTTAATGCTGAAAGTTCAAAAGTTAATTTTAACAATTTTCAAATTATCCCATCTTCAAATCTTCAAATTATGTAGGTTTGTAAAACAAAATCATCATTTTGAAAAATTGTTTAGCAATACTTAGTGTTTTTGTTAGCGGACTTTTTTCTGCTCAAAACGATACCGTTTATTTCATGAGCGGAAAAAATATTTCTATGAACGTAGATTCTATTTCTAACGGAATGGTTTATGGATTTTCTAATGAAAAATTTAAAAAAATTAGTTCTGATGCGGTGTATGGATATTCTTTAAATGGTAGTATGAGTTATGTTTATCCTGATAGAAGTATCGATTTTTTAAGTGTTCCGCAAATGAAAGAATTTATTTATGGAAAGCAAATTGCACGAAAAAAGTATTCTATTACAGCGCAAGTGATTACAGGATTTACCTTAGGTTTATTGGGTTCTATGTATGATATGTACGAATCGGATACTATATTTAACAAAGCTCCACAATTTAGTAAAGAGCGTTTTTATGCGCGTTCACCTTCATATGGTGTGTTTATAGTGCCTTTGACATTTACATTAACAATAAATTTATTTCGTCCAAAATTAACTTCAAAACAGACTAGTAATCCCAATCATTTAAGCAACGAATTAATCATTGAAGGTTACATTGGTGAAGCGCGTAGGAGAAAATTTTTAGCGACATCTTTATCAAGTTTGTCGGGCAGTTTTGTTGGCTTAGCGGGCTATTTCATTTTTAAACCATAGTCCTTGTTTTGAAGTTCATCAAAGCAATAGTTTACTCAAATTTATGGATTGCTTTTGGAGCCAGTTGCTTTACCGCAAGCACTTATTTAATGCTTGGCTTATCGATTAATTACAGCTATTTGCTATTAGTGTTTTTTGCCTCACTGTTTGCTTATAACTATCAGCGTTTGGTGCGTATTAATCAGCTATTACCTCCTGTTTCCGAAAGGCAAGAATGGATAAAACAACATCAAAAAATAATTCGCGTACTTACATTATTTGCTTTTGTATTGTCATGTGCAATACTGTTGTTTGATTTCACTTTAGATGATGCTTTTAAACTATTCCCCGCACTATTCATTGTGTTGCTGTATGCTACGTTTTTTATAAATCAAAAATTTGGTTTGAGAGATGTGCCAGGATTGAAAATATTTTTAATAGCCTCTGTTTGGGCTTATGTGTTAGGTGTGTTCCCATTAATAGACGTTTGTCCTCAAAAAGAACTTATATACCTTTTTACGGACAAATTTTTATTCATTTTAGCCATCACCATTCCGTTTGATATTCGTGATTTTTACAAGGATAATGCCTCACAAAAAACTATTCCGCAAATAATTGGAGTTAATGCGAGTAAAGTATTAGCATTGCTTTTTCTGACGCTTTCTTTTTTTATTCACTACAATTTTTTTAAAGTAAATCAACTAGCGTTAATAAGCTATTTTTTGTTGGTTGGTTTACTCATTCTTTTTGCCAATCCAAACAGAAAAGAACTCTATTT
Source organism: Bacteroidia bacterium (assembly GCA_046569885.1). GTDB lineage: Bacteria > Bacteroidota > Bacteroidia > Flavobacteriales_D > Parvicellaceae > JBKHVV01. The sequence goes on along the minus strand of JBKHVV010000059.1, from coordinate 8,316 downwards.
TTCGTTTTGGATAGATGGAGTTTTGGTGCTTAGTCAACTAGTGTTTTATTGATTTGATTTTTCACAAAGACTTCTCAAAAATAGATTTTCACTTTCTAGTTGAGAGATGCGTTTTTCGTATTGATTTTTTAATTCATCAGGGAAATGGTTGTGATAAACACCATTTGCTTGTTCATTGTTATATTGGTTGAAAATTTGTTTTTCATCAAAACCAAATAATTGAGCGGGTGTTACTTCTAATATAGTAGATATTTGTTCAAACTTTGCAAAATCTAGTTTGCTTTGTTCTTTTTCTATTCTGCTATATTGTCTTTGGCTAATGTTTAGTTTTTCAGCCATATATTCCTGTGAATAGCCCTTTATTTCACGGATTTTTCGAATATTTTCACCTATTTTCATAATGCAAATATATTAAAATGTCTAAAATAGACAAAATATGTCATAAAATAAACCAAAATGATAAACGTCTTACAAATCTTAATTTATAGGTTTATACCGCTAGCGAAAAAGCGGTTGCCGAAAAGCTTATAGAGTAGGCGTTAAAAAAAATTAAAGCTATAAAAGTTATAACCCAAACTCTTAATAAACCAATAAAAAAAGGAGGTATAAGAAAAAATAAAAAAACAAAACGTGTTTGTAATGTATTTGCACAGCAAAAACCGGCTTAACAGGTTAGAAAAAATGATTAAATTTAACCGCCATTAATGGCACAAGAGGTGCGTAGGGGTTAAGGAGACTCCCAAACTTGTAAAAACACTAACAATAAAAAATGAAAAAGTCAATTTTGTTACTCTTATCTATAATGTTTTTTGGCTCAGTAGCTACTTATTCTCAGTCTAATCAAAGTAGCTCTATCACAAAAGATGGTGTAGTAAAAGAAGTTAAAACTCTGAGTCAAGGGGCAACAGCTACAGCACTTATAAAAGAAGTGGAATCTGGTAAAGAGTATTTTACCTCGCCAATGCCTTTGGAATTTGCCAAAGATTTAGTGCCAGGTCAACTTGTTGAAATCGTCTTTAATGACGGAGGGAATGGGGGAGATCCTCAGCCTTTAATTCTACTTTGTTTAGCTGCTGGACCAATTACACTTTTATTATGTGCTACGTTTGTGCTAATTCCATTTAGTGCACATTAAGCAATGAAAACCAAAATGTAGAAGTTTTTTAAAACTTCTACATTTTGGTTAATTTTGTACGAAATAATGATGAGCATAATAACATATCATCTAAAACTTCAAAAAATATTAATTGTAAGAAATTTACATAGAAGAGTGGGGTTTAACCCGATAATGTTTTTAATTCTTATATTACTTTCTGTAGTATTCTTAAGTACATATTTGCATATAGAATATGACAATTCATCTATATTGTTTTCTTTAGCAACTTTTTTTACTTTATATAAGATTAATTCTTCCTTTCGCAATTTGTTTTATATAAACGTTTATTCAAAAAAAGAATTTTACACAATAAGGATGTTAGAAAACCTTTTAATAAGCTCCCCTTCTCTTGCTATTTTTTCAATAGATAATAATTTCCCATTAATTATTACAACGCTATTTTTTTGTTTTCTATTCTTAATTAAGATACCATCTCTTAAAATTAGAATAGCAACTCCCTTTATAAAATTTGCGTTTGAGTTTATTATTGGTTTTCGAAAAACTTACTTTTTTATTTTGCTGATTTACTTGATTTTTACAGTATCAATATTAAATAATAATTACTATGTTGGTATTTTTTCAGTTATTATGTTATTTGAATGTATAGTTTTGTATCAAATAAGCTACTTAGAACCAAAATATTTTTTACTTAATTTTTACTATACTCCAGCAGAGTTCTTATTGTTTAAAATTAAAACATCTATCTACCAAAGTATTATTTTAATTATTATTCCTGCCATTTTTCTATCAATTATATTTCCAAATACAATTGCCCCAACGTTGATTGTTGTAACCATTGGATTCTTTGTTGTTATACTCTCTGTAATTATGCGATATTCATTTTATCCTGATAAAATGAATTCTTCAGTAATAGCTGTAATTATGATTTCTGAATGGATTCCTCCGTCACTTGTATATTTAATTCCTATAATGTACTCAAGGGCAAAAATAAACTTAAAAAATATTTTAACACAATGCTAACGCTTGTAAAATTATCAAAATCATTTGGTAATAAGATTATTCTAAACGAATTAGATTTTGAATTTAAGGGTGCTCACATATATGGCATTATTGGGAAAAATGGTGTGGGAAAGACTACCCTCTTAAGTTGTATTGCTGGAATAGAGGCTTATTCGGGCAAGATTATGTTAGACCTCAAACATAGAAATGTTGGCTTTTTAGAAACTATACCGAGCACTCTTCCTTTAATTACTGCTCAAGAATATTTAACGTTAATGTGTGTTTCTAGAAAAAAGGGAACAGAAAAAATTCAGAGATATAATTTTTTTAATCTTCCTCTAAATCAATACATGGAAGAGTATTCTATAGGCATGAAAAAAAAACTTGCTATAACAGCTTTGCTAATACAAGAAAATGATATTTACCTTCTTGATGAGCCTTTCAATGGAATAGATATAGAAGGTAATATAATAGTTATAGAAATAATAAAAAGATTGAAATATTTAGATAAAACAGTAATATTATCTTCCCATATTTTATCATCATTGAAAGATATATGTGATACAACTTTACTTATAGAAAATAAAACAATCTATGTAGTTGATAAGCCTATTGATAGTTCCTGCTTTACTATAGATCAAAACCTTTATAATTCGATAAATAGTATGGTGTTTTAACATAACAGACAATACACCATTATACTTAATTAACAATGATAAAGTATTTACTGGAAGACGAAAACACTTAATTTTTAGCTGTCCACTTAGTTTGATTTTAGTACCTTTAAGGAGGCATAATTTTGTCTCCTTTTTTATATGTTAACTAAAAAACATATTTTTCTTGTGCTGTTTATGAGTGTGTTTTCATTTCACGCTCAAATAACGGTTGTGGGAAAAATTATAGACGCCACAGATAAAACACCCATTCCCAATGTTTATGTTTCTGACAGTTCAGCCAATCGTTATACAAATTCTAACGTAAACGGAGTTTTTATTTTAGATGTGAAGAAAGAAACGCCATTTATTACATTTTCTCATGTGTCTTATCTTCCACATCAAGAAAAAATCAACACCAAAAACATTAAAAAAGATACATTATTTATAGATGTTTTTTTAAAACTAAAAATAAGTGAATTGGCAACTATTGACATAAATGCAGATAAAGTAGAAAAAATACATAAAAGAGGTGGGGCAATCATTGATTTTGCTTTTTATAATAATGACGTGTTATTATTGTACAAACAAAGAAATAATTTAAAACTTCAATTGCTTGATGAGTTCGACAACGTATTAAGTGAAAAAAAATTAGGCAATAAAAATGCCCATTTAATAAAAGACTGCATGGGCAATACGCATTTACTAACTAAAGACAGCGTGTTTCAAATTGTGGTGGATAGTAACCGCTTATTGTTTTATCGCTTTAGTTACAAGCAATACGAAGATTATTTGCAACCATGCGTGGCGATGACTACAAAAAAATCATTTTTTAATCAAATTACTACCAAGCACAATCAAGGTGTTTTGTATTTTACGGTAGATAAAACAACACAAGAAAAAAAACCACTTATAAATATTTACGATAAGCTGGCAGAGCAATATGCGAGAAGTCATTACAATAGTATTATTTCTTACTATTATAGTGTTACTAGTGAAGTTAGTAATGCAATAGCTTTAGGTGTTTGGAGTGGGGATATTATTGATTTGGCAGTAGACGACAAATTAGTTACAATGATTGGTTTTTACAAAAATTTTGCTGCCAAACCCATCTACACCCCCATGCATCAAGTTAGAGATTCTGTGTATGTGTTTAATTATTTTCAAGATACTTTAATGGTGTACAATGCCAATGCTAAATTGATAAGAAACGTAGCGATTAATCATCATTACGAAAAAGGTTTTGTAAAAGAATTAATTGTGGATGAGGAATATCAGAACATCTACGGAAAGGTTAATCTAAATGGCTTAAGCTATCTTAAAAAAATTGATTTAAGCACCGGTCAATTTTCTAAAACCTATCTGCTGGAGCAAAATTCGTATCCTGAAAACATTAAAATTAAAAGCGGATACGCATATTATCTTCACAAGGAACGAAATGAAACCTATACTCGGCTTTATAGGCAAAAACTTGACTGAATTACTTCTGAATACCATCATCCGTAAGCGGAAAGGTAAATTTGTAGTGTGTTTGATTCATCGCATTGTTGAGGTAAAAACGATGCGCATCTTTTCGGATTAATTTTGATGACAACTCCAACAAATCACACTTTTTTTCTTTGGCAAATTCTTTAGCAAAAATTATTGCTTGTTTACCGCATTTCAGGTTGCGGTATTCAGGAAGAATTATCAATTCTTGTATCTCTGCAACATCACCACAATGATGTAATAACGTTTGTATATGAATGCTTAAATAACCTACTTTTTCAGAGTTATAGGTAATAACAAAAGGAAATGCTTTTTGGTTGCTCAAAATACCATCGAATATGGCTATAAATTTTTCTTTTTTGAAAACAAAATTTTCTAATTCTGTGATGCATTTGTACACAAAATCCACATCGTGTTGTGTTGCTGGAATAAATGTTACCATATAAATTATCAAATGTTATAAGTAAATTACACAATCACCTCCCTTTGTCCCTCCTCAAGGAGGGAAACTTCCTCCCTTGAGGGAGGAATGAGGTGGGTGAAAATGCATAATCATTAAGCAAACGCCACATCCAAACTTTCTTTAAACGCAGCAATGGCTTTGTCTAGTTGTTCATTGGTGTGCGCTTCAGAAATAAAACCAACCTCATAACCCGAAGGACCTAAATACACGCCACGCTCAAGTAAAGCAGCATGTAGTTTGGTAAAGTATTTCATACTGTCGGCATCAATTTCTGATGATTTGCGAATGATTATTTTATCAGAAAACGCCAACCAAAACACCGAACCCACATGATACATATTAAACTGATATCCTTTAGCGGTGGCATAGCTTAAAATTTCGTTGACAAGACGCGCGGTTTTTTCTTCTAGTTGTTGGTAGAAATTTGGCTTTAAACATTCCTTCAATTGGGCATAACCCGCAGCCATTGCCACAGGGTTTCCAGACAACGTTCCTGCTTGATACACGGGGCCATCGGGAGCGATGTGTGCCATCACTTCTTTTTTACCACCATACGCACCAACGGGTAATCCGCCACCTATAATTTTTCCAAACGCCAATAAATCTGGTTCCACATTGTACATGCCCGCAGCACCTTCAAACCCAACTCTAAAGCCAGAAATTACTTCATCGAATAATAATAGTATACCATTTTTCGTACACTCCTCACGTAAAAACTGTAAAAATTCTCTGCCTTGAATAAGTAGTCCGTTGTTAGCAGGAATGGGCTCTATAGCCACGCACGCAATTTCATTTTTATACGTTTCAAATGCTTGTAAAACGGCTTCTTTATCATTAAGCGGCAACACAATGGTTTCGGCTGCAAAGGCAGCTGGAACACCGGCAGAAGACGAAGTGCCTAAGGTTGCTAAACCGCTACCCGCCTTTACCAACAAGTAATCTACGTGGCCGTGGTAGCATCCTTCAAACTTGATAATTTTATCGCGTTTGGTGTAACCTCTTGCTAAACGAATGGCGCTCATAGCAGCTTCTGTACCCGAACTTACAAAGCGAATTTTTTCTATAAAACGATGGTTAGAAATAATCAAATCGCCCAGCAAATTTTCTTTTTCGGTAGGTGTGCCAAATGAGGTTCCGTTTTTCACAGTTTCAATAATGGCGTGCTCTACCTTATCGTTGGCATGACCCAAAACCAAGGGCCCCCACGAGCAGCAAAAGTCTATAAATTCGTTATCGTCTTCATCCCAAATGTTGGCGCCTTTTCCTTTTTTTATGAATAGCGGAGTGCCTCCAACAGCTTTAAACGCACGCACTGGAGAGTTTACACCACCAGGAAATAATGTTTTTGCTTTTTCAAATAATTCTACCGACTTCGTTCGTATCATCTTTCTAACTTAATTGAATTTGTATCTTTGTCTCATTGCATTAACACACGTGCAAAAGTAATGGTTTAAAGCTAAGGAGAAGTATTCATATAAATTATAAAAGCATCGATACTATTATCCTTAATGTGCTTATTAATATCTTTTATCATTGTTTTAGAAAGAATACCAGAGGATATGGTATATGATAAAAGAATTGTGAATTGATGATTCTTTGATTTTTCAATTATATTTTGTTTTAACTTACCCGAACAATTTATAAGATTTATATCATTAAATAAACTAACGTTTGAATTCATATTAAAACAAAAATGTTGTTCATCTTTTTTAAATGGAACAGAATCTAACATTTCAAAAAACATCCCTAAACCCCAACACAAATCATAGCCGTAGTAAAGTTTACCATTTCTATCATATATTTTAATTTGCTCTCTACTTTGAGGAGTTCCTTTTTCTATTTTATAATTATACAGGGCATATGTTTTAATGCTTAAACTATCTGCAGAAATAATTTGACACGAGTATGTTGTGTCAGCATTTAATTTGGTTAAATAATTACTGTACTTTTCTCTACTTTCATGTTTCAACTTGCTTTGAGTAGACCAAATAAATAAAACACAACTACTTGTGACTAAACAAAGAGAAAAATAAATTAAAACTCTTAAGTGTGTTTTCATACTCCAAAGTTAAAAGAAACAATCAAATTTATTTCGTAAAAAGTAGTTAGTCACTCTAAAGTTATAATTACTAAATTTAAACCCAAAATTTGGGTTAATGACATACATCAATTCCTTAGAGTTTGCACAAAATGCCGATAAGCAAGATAACTTGAGTGGCTATCGTAATCGTTTTCATTTTCCAGTAATTGACGGAAAGCAAGTATTGTCCTCTATGAGTTTGTCTAAAAGTTTCCTCTCAAGGTTTATACTTGGTTGTAACATAGTTTAAACAAGCACAATATTTAGTGCCGAAACTATTTTTTTAGGTCGTTTACAATTAGGTAAACCATAAGCAAAAACACAGAGTAGAGAAGGGTATAAACTAACGTTTTCTTCTTCATTTTTAAGTTCAGGTTAAGATATTATCAAGACGAAAGTATTATGCAAAAGGTTGCTTTTTAAGTTGAGAAAAAAACTTTTTTAACAAGAAATACTTTATAACCGTAGCGAAAATTCTAAACTAACTTTTCTTCCAAAAGCTGTTTCTGATAAAGCTCTTTATACAAACCACCCTGTCTTAAAAGCTCTTCGTGGGTGCCTTCTTGAATGATGTTACCTTCATCTAAAACAATAATTTTATCAGCATTCATAATAGATGAAATACGATGGCTGATAATGATAGATGTGCGTTCTTTCATCACTTCGTTGAGGTTGCGCATTATTTTTTCTTCGGTTTCTGTGTCAACGGCACTTAGGCAATCATCAAAAATGAGGATAGGGGCTTTGCGCATCACTGCACGAGCGATAGATACGCGCTGCTTTTGACCACCAGAAAGCGTTATGCCTCGTTCTCCTAAAAGCGTTTCATATTGATGTTTGAAATCAATAATGTTTTTGTGCACATCTGCTGTTTGCGCAGCGCTTATAATGTCGTTTTGATTGACGTTTTCTTCGTTGGTTAATCCAAAAGCAATGTTGTTTTCAATGGTATCAGAAAATAAAAACACTTCTTGCGGCACGTAGCCAATACTGTTTCTAAGCTCAGTAATATCTATGTTTTTTACATCCCTTCCATTTATAACTATTTGCCCATCGGTTGTGTCGTACAAGCGCCCAATCAAATTAGCAATGGTAGATTTTCCTGAGCCAATTTTTCCTGTAAATGCGGTTACTTTATTTTTTTCAATGGTAAACGAAATATTTTTTAATGCCTTAATTCCTGAGTCGGGATAAACAAACGAAACATGTTCAAAGGCAATGTCTCCATTCACAAACGGAGCAGCATTTTCTACGTTTTCAATATCCGATTTTTGGTTTAAAAATTCATTGATTCGTTCTTGAGAAGCAGCTGCACGCTGAATGATAGACGTTATCCAACCCACAGATGCAAAGGGCCAAGTAAGCATGTTAATGTAAATAACAAATTGAGCAATATCGCCATAATCCAACTCACCACTAATCACTTTTAACCCTCCAATGTAGATGGTTAAAATGGTACTTAAGCCAATCAACACCATAATTATTGGCATAAAAAACGCCTGCGTTTTTGCTAAGG
>JBKHVV010000058.1:0-12010 GCA_046569885.1 Bacteroidia bacterium | reverse complement strand
GTGAAGCAGGTTCACACCAAGGTAAGGGCTGGGAAACCTTTACCGATGCGGTGATTAAAACACTTTCGGATGAAAAAGCAGGCATTATCTTTTTACTTTGGGGGCGCTTTGCGCAAGATAAAGCTTCATTAATAGACAGCAGCAAACATCATATATTAAAGGCCTCACACCCTTCGCCCTTTTCGGCTTACAATGGGTTTTTTGGTTGCCAACATTTTTCTAAAACAAACGAACTACTTGCTAAGCAAGGGAAACGTGGGATTAACTGGGGAATTGATTAGCTAATTAGCTGATGGGATGATTGGTTATTTAGGGTGAAGCGGGGTATTCTAAATTAGGTATTTTAGGGAGTAACCTTGAAGATGGTAAACCGATGGCAACGGAATAGCTCAAAGACGGTATCAAGACGGCTTCATAACGGAGTCATAACGGCTTCAAGATGGAGTCAGGGTGGTTTATTGGTTCACTGGTTTATTAGTTCATTGGTTTATTAACCTAATTAAACTAATCTACTATATCTAATTATTCTCAGGTGCTTTTAGGTTCATTTTTTCTACGAAAAAATCGCAAAAGTCGCGCATGGCAAGTACCATTTGTTTTTCGTTGGTGGCGCGCTCAAAGGTATCGGTAAGGGTTACAAAGGTTTGGTGTACAAATTGCTTCATTTCATCAATGCTCATGTCTTTAGTCCACAAATCCATGCGCATGGTATTTTTTTCTTGCTCGTCCCAAAATGCCATAACCATTGCTTTGCTGGCACGCTCTTTAATGTCGGTATCGGTAGCGCTCCACGAAATAGATTCAGGAACTTGGTTTTCGTCTAAGGTTACGGTTATATTTACTTCAGATGTTTTTGCCATAATGGTTTAATCGGGTTGATAGTATTTTAGAATTTTTTTGCTGTCGGTTTCGTCAATTAATTCTTGCAAAGATACTTTAGAATTTTCATTCATGTAGTCGCGCACTATTTGCCACCCCATCCAAATACCCACCATTGCGGGAGATTCTTGTGGAAGCCCTTTGGTAAAAGGTCCTTCGTCTGTAAAATGATTGATGCGTTCTTGGTTGATGGAAAACAATAATTGTTCTTCTACAATGTATTTCCAAATTTGTTCCTCGTTTTCGGCACACCATTCTAATTGAGTTTTGGTGTAGCCCATTTTTTTCCAGTCTTCTACTTTAGGTTGTAGCGCATCGAGCAAGTACATTATTTTACCCATGCTTACAATGGTTGACAAAAAATCATCGCCTATGGTTTGATAATATTGCGTGAGTAAAAAATACTTCAAGGCATCGCTCACCAAATAATCGGGTTGCATTTTGTCTTTTAAATACTGTGGCAAATTAGGTGAAACAACTTGCTGCGTAATGGCATGATTGGTTCCTAAATACAACTCCAAACCTACAGCAATAGAAGAATCTGCCAGCAAGGTTTTAGCATTATAGTTGGAATAAAAACCGACTATTTTAGGAATATTTGCCTCAGGAAAATAGTGTTTGTAATACGTAAATGCATTGGTAAATTCTTCCTTAAGAAATGCTTGTTGAGGATAGATTTCGTTAATGGCAGAAAATATTTTGCGCATGTCTTTATTAGATAAAAATTCTACTAGTTGGTAGGCGGTTGACGTATCAGCAGCATTGCCTTGCTGCAACATTACTTCTACAAAACTTTTATATAATTCGGGATATTGATTGAGTAATTGAAAGTGCATTTTTAACACGCTGTCTTTTTGAATGGGCGTATTAAAAAGTTGTTGGTCTATGCGTTCAAATTGAAGCGATACGTTTTCATTTGGAACGTCAATATCTAAAGGATTTTTGTCTTCACAAGAAGAAAGAAATGTCAAGATAAAAACAGCCCAAAAACGATGCTTAACCCAATTTTGATTTAAAAAATGCATTGGCACTTTAATTGTTGACTATATTTGCAGTTAATCTAATAAGACATCAAAGTTATGAAAAAGTTTTTCGCAGCAGCTATTACACTACTATTTGCTACCAACATTGTAGCTCAAGACAAAGACATCCGCTTTGGATTAAGTGCCACACCATCTTTAAACTGGTACAAACCAGAAGATTTACAAAAGTTCAAATCGAATGGCGTAGGACTTGGCTTTGGATGGGGCTTAGATGTAGAGTTTAAAATTTCTGACATTGCTTCGTTCTACACGGGTTTAAAATTAAATAACGATAGAGGGAAATTAACTTTTTTGGATAGCCTTGGCTATGAACTTATAGATGGAAAATTTAGTGCATCTACTCCTGTTGACTCTAACAACTTTTACCTGCTTTACGACAGAAGCTATAAAGCAAACTATGTTGCATTGCCTTTAGGGATAAAAATGAAGACTAACGAAATAGGTTATTTAACTTACTTTGGTCAGTTTGGTTTGATTACTGGAATAAAAACAAAAGCAACAGCCAATGATAACTCAGCCAAGTATGATTTGAAAAATAAAACTGCTGCACAAAAGGCTCAAGTAAGCAATTTAGATATCAACGATGATATGCAGCTATTCCGTTTCCAACTAAGCATTGGCGGTGGTGCTGAGTACAATCTTTCTGGTTCTACTGCGTTGGTATTTGGCGTAAATTACAATTTAGGCTTTTCAAATGTTTTGAAAAAAACATCTAAATACATTAAAGAAATTGACCAAACTACAGGTATTAAACAAAACGCTACGGCTCACAACATTTCTCTATCTGTAGGTATTTTATTCTAAAAATGAAGCACCAAGCCATTATTGACTACATCGTAGCTTGGCTATCTGATTATTCTGAAAAATCATCTACAAAAGGCTTCGTTGTTGGCGTTTCTGGCGGTATAGATTCTGCACTTACCTCTACCTTGTGTGCACTCACAAAAAAAGACGTGTTGGTTGTAAACATTCCTATTTTACAACAATCTGCACAACACAAAAGAGCAAAAGAACATATTGCGTGGTTAGAAGATAATTTTAAAAATGTGCATAGTGCAGAAGTTGATTTAACCGAAGCATTCAAGGGAATAAGCAAAGATCTACCAAAAGAAATTCAAGATGATTTAACCATGGCAAACCTGCGCTCTCGTATGAGAATGCTTACACTCTATGCTTTTGCGGGAAATAAAAAACTTTTAGTGGCAGGAACAGGAAATAAGATAGAAGATTTTGGCGTAGGATTTTTTACCAAATATGGCGATGGCGGTGTAGATGTAAGTCCTATTGCCGATTTAACCAAAACCGAAGTGTTTGCTTTAGCAAAACATCTTAATGTTGTAGAGTCTATTCAAACAGCAAAACCTACCGATGGCTTGTGGGATGATGACCGCAGCGATGAAGATCAAATTGGTGCTACCTATCCAGAATTAGAATGGGCAATGGATTATGTCAGCAAAAATCTTCAACATAATTTAACAGAAAGACAAAAAGAAGTTCTAAACATATACATCCATCTAAATAAAATTAACCAACATAAAATGCAGCCAATTCCTGTATGTAAGATTGATGAAGCGTTGAAACAATAATGAAAGAGAAGTATACATTGGTGGTGAAAAAATCACAATTACCAAAGGCAGGGAAAGGATTATTTACGTTAGAAAACATCTCAAAAGGAGAGTTGGTTGTTGAATATAAAGGCGAAATAATTACCGATAAAGAAGCCAACCGCAGAGCCGCAAACGATGATGCTTATGGCTATATGTTTTACATTAACAAAAAACATTGCATTGATGCTTATTATACACCTCAACACAAAGCCAGATACGCCAACGATGCTGATGGACTTGGAAGAACCAAAAATTTGAAAAATAATAGCGTTTACGAAATCGTTGGTAAAAAATGTTTTATAAAAGCCACTAAAAGTATTAAAGCAGGAGAAGAAATTTTTGTGAGCTACGGCAAAGAATACTGGAAGGTGATAAAAGAAAACATTGAGATAGAAAAACAGAATAAAAAATTAGAGAAGCAACGAAAGAAATAATTTTTTCACACTTACACCTCTGGAGCCAACCTCAACACAATGCCGTCAATTTCATCTGAGATGTGAATTTGACAACTTAAGCGACTATTCGATTTTACATGAAATGCTTGATCGAGCATTTCCAATTCTGCATCGCTTTGTTGTGGTAACCGTTGCTTGGATTCCAAATACACTTGACACGATGCACACATCGCCATACCACCACAAATACCTTCCATTGGCAATCCGTAGCTTTTGCACAACTCCATGATGTTCATGTTCATGTCGGTAGGTGCTTTTAATGTATGCTTTACGCCTTCTCTATCTATAATATAAACGGTAACGTCTTGCATGAAAATTACTTTACAATGCCAATACCTACGGTTGTATTTGTGTTAGGGTCGATGATGATAAACGAACCATTTTTTGTGTTCTCAGAATATTTATCCAAAAACCATTCATCGGCTAACTTGAACGATGCATTACCAATATCGTTTACCGCCAATTCTAAGGTTTCGTGCTTATCGTTAGGATCTTGCAAATTGTATTTAAAATGTATTTGCTCTGCTTTTACTTTTCCAACTTTACTTTGTGTTTGGATAAAATACAATTTACCCGCCACCAATGGTTGATTATTCATCCAACAAACATCTGCGTTAATTGATTTTGTAGCTTCTGGTGCTTCATTTTTTTTCACCAACATTCCGCCTCTGCTCAAATCAATTTCGTGCTCAAGTTGTATGGCAACAGATTGCCCCGATGATGCTTCTTGCAAAACACTTTCGTGTCTGTTTATCTCTTTTACTTTGGAAGTTTGGCGAGATGGCAACACCATTACCTCATCGCCTACTTTAATTTTTCCTGTTGAAATTCTTCCTGCAAAACCTCTGTAATCTGGAAATTTTTCGGTGCGTGGGCGAATAACCGATTGCACATAAAAACGAAACGCATCATCGTTTTGTTTGGATGCCAATCCTTCTAAAGCAACCAACAACGAAGACGATTTATACCAAGTCATTTTTGATGATGGTTCTACAATATTATCGCCTTTTAGTGCGCTTACAGGAATGATGGTTTTGTGTTGACCATAATCTTCAAAACGTGCGGTTAATGCTTTTATATCTTCAGAAATTTTGTTGAACACTTGCTCATCAAAATTCACCAAATCCATTTTATTGATGCAAAAAACCACGTTAGGAATTCTCAACAATGATGAAATAAAATAATGGCGGTACGTTTGTTCAATTACACCATGGCGGGCATCAATTAAAATAACCACACAACTGCATTCAGAAACGCCCGTAACCATGTTGCGCGTATATTCTACATGCCCTGGCGAATCGGCAATAATGAATTTTGTTTTATCGGTAGAAAAATAAATGTGGGCAACATCAATGGTAATGCCTTGTTGGCGCTCATCTAACAAACCATCGGTTATTACAGACATGTCTAAATCTTCCATGCCCTTTTCTTTGGTTTTTTGTTGGATGAGTTCGTATTGCTCTTTGGTTAAAGAATCGGTGTCGTACAGCAAACGCCCTATGAGTGTGCTTTTGCCGTCATCTACACTTCCTGCTGTTGCAAATTTTAATATGTTCATTTTAAAAATATCCTTGTTTTTTACGCACTTCCATAGCTGCTTCCGAGCGTTTATCGTCTAAGCGTGCACCACGCTCTGATGATTTAGAACCTAAATTTTCTGCAATAACTTCATCAATGGTTTCTGCATTCGATTCCATGCCAGAAGTACAAGTCATATCGCCTACTGTTCTAAAGCGCACTTTAGCAGAAATGATTTCATCGTCTTCTACTAAATTCAAATAATCTGAATGTGCCAACATAGTACCATCGCGCTTTACCATTTTACGTTCGTGGGCAAAATAGATGGAAGGCAATGCTAAGTTTTCTGCTTTGATATAATTCCACACATCCAATTCTGTCCAGTTAGAAATTGGAAAAGCTCTTACGTTTTCTCCAAAATTTATTTTTCCGTTTAAAAACATAAATGGCTCTGGACGTTGGTTCTTTGCATCCCATTGTCCAAACTCATCTCTTACAGAAAATATGCGCTCTTTAGCACGTGCTTTTTCTTCGTCTCTGCGCGCGCCACCCATACAGGCATCAAAACCAAATTCTTCAATGGCATCTAGTAGTGTTACTGTTTGCAATACATTTCGGCTGGCATATTTTCCTGTTTCTTCTTGTACTTTTTTCTTGTCGATAGAATCTTGAACATAACGTACAATTAACTCTACGCCTAATTCATTCATCAACCAATCTCTAAATTCAATTGTTTCAGGAAAGTTGTGTCCTGTATCGATATGCAAAAATGGAAAAGGAATTTTGGCAGGATAAAATGCCTTTTGCGCCAAGCGCGCCATGGTGATGGAATCTTTTCCTCCAGAAAACAGCAAGGCAGGTTTATCGAATTGTGCTTCTACTTCACGAATGATGTAGATGGCTTCGTCTTCAAGGCGTTCTAAATAGGTGTCTTTTACGCTCATATTAAAATCCTGTTACACCATTTACGGTGGTGTATTTTAGTACTAAATTTTTATTGGGGTAAATGCGTTTAAATGCACTTTGTACCATCAATGTTCCTTCGTGAAATCCGCACAAAATTAGCTTTAATTTTCCAGGATAGGTGTTTACATCGCCAATAGCATAAATGCCCGGTATGTTGGTACTGTAATCAAAGGTATTTACTTTAATGGCATTTTTCTCAATCTCTAAGCCCCAGTTGGCGATGGGTCCAAGTTTTGGCGTTAACCCAAACAAAGGCATCCAATTATCGAGCGCTAATTCCACATCTCCTAAATCTTTGGTTTGAATAAGGATGCTCTCTAATTTAGAGTCTCCTTTTAAGCCCAGCACTTCGGCATTGGTCAACAATTTAATTTTGCCTACGGCAGCCATATCCATTACACGTTGCACAGAGTCTAAATGACCTCTAAAACTATCGCTACGGTGAATGAGTGTTACCTCTTCAGCAACGCCATCTGCTAAGAAAATAGCCCAATCTAACGCAGAGTCTCCACCACCAGAAATGGCTACTTTTTTGCCTCTATATTTTTCAGGGTCCTTGATGATGTAATCTACACCCTTATCTTCAAAATAAGCTATATTAACAATAGGTGGCTTGCGCGGTTCAAATACGCCCAATCCGCCAGCGATGGCTACAATTGGTGCTTTGTGTTTAGTACCTTTATTCGTAGTTACGATAAATTTATCGTCATCTGTTTTTTCAATGGTTTCTGCCGATTCTCCAAGTGTAAAACCAGGTTTAAATGGCTTGGCTTGTTCCATTAATTTATCCACCAATTCGCCTGCCATAATAATTGGAAAACCGGGAATATCGTAAATGGGTTTTTTGGGATAAATTTCTGAGCATTGCCCGCCAGCTTTTGACAGCGAGTCAATCAAATGACAGCGCAATTTTAATAAACCTGCTTCAAACGAGGTAAACAAGCCTATAGGTCCTGCGCCAATAATAATGATGTCTGTTTCTATCATTCTAAACTAAACATATAATTCATCTACAACAGACTCAACACCTTTTATTTCAGGTAAAATTATTTTAAGGTTTTCTAGCAAACCCGCTCTTAAAGTCATCGGACTCATTGTGCAAGAGCTGCATGCACCAACCAATTTTACTTTTACAATAAAATCATCGGTAATTTCTACCAACTCCATATCGCCACCATCGGCTTCTAAAAATGGTCTTAGCTGTTGGATAGCTGCGTTTACTTTTTCAATGATTTTTTTATCTTTTATAGCCATATCAACTATGTGTTTTTTCTACTTTTTTAGTGGGTGGTTGAGTGGCATTTCTTACCGCTACTTCTTCGATAAAATTTTCGCACAATTGCATAAATGCATCCGATGTTGGCGTACCTTCTTGTAATACCGCAGGGCGGCCTACATCACCCGATTCGCGTAAGCTTTGTACTAAAGGTATTTGACCTAGAAGGGAAATTCCACTTTGTTCTGCCAACAATTTTACGCCTTCTTTTCCGAAGATGTAATATTTATTTTCGGGCAATTCTGCAGGTGTAAACCACGCCATATTTTCTACTAAACCAAGCACTGGAACGTTTACCGAATCCAACTTAAACATAGCAATACCTTTGCGGGCATCTGCCAAGGCTACTTCTTGCGGAGTGCTAACAATTACTGCACCTGTAAGTGGCACCGTTTGCACCATCGTGAGGTGAATATCGCCCGTGCCTGGAGGTAAATCTACCAACAAGAAATCCAATTCGCCCCAAAGGGTATCCGTAAACATTTGCTTGATGGCTTTAGACGCCATCGGTCCACGCCAAACGATGGCTTGATTGAGTTCTGCAAAAAATCCGATAGACAATATTTTTACTCCGTAGCTTTCTACAGGTAGCATCAGGTTTTTGCCATCTTCTACAATGGCTTTTGGTTTTTCGTTCAATACATCAAACATCAGTGGAATAGATGGTCCGTAAATATCGGCATCTATCAAGCCAACCTTATAATCCATTTTAGCCAAACCCACAGCCAAATTGGCAGCAATGGTAGATTTGCCAACACCTCCTTTGCCCGAAGCAATAGCAACAATATTTTTAATTTGTTCAAACGGATTGTCACGTTCACGTTTTTCGGCACCTACTACTTCACAATCTACCTTCATGTCTTTACCTAAAAAACGTTCAATAGCAAATTCACACGCCTCTTGCATGCGTTTGCGCGAGTGCATGGCAGGGTTGTTTACCTTGACTTTGAAACGCACTGTGTTGTCAGAAATTTCTACATCAGAAACAAAACCCAACTCGACCACACTTTTTTTTAAGTCTGGCTCAATAACACTCGACAACGCCTCCAACAGCTTTTCTTGGGTGATTTTCATGGTGCAAAGGTAACAATTTTTGAGTGAAAAGGAGGCTAATTTAGAATGAAAATAAATATCTTTGATGCATGCAATCCAAAGCCACGACACCCGACCAATACATTGCCGAATTGCCCGAAGAGCGCAAAGAAGCAATGACTAAACTGCGAAACGTAATACTTAAAAATTTGCCGAAAGGTTTTGAAGAAATGATGGGTTACGGCATGATGGGCTATGCAGTTCCGCACAAATTATATCCATCGGGGTATCATTGCGACCCTAAGCAACCACTACCTTTTATGGGAATGGCTTCGCAGAAAAATTTCATCTCATTTTACCACATGGGTATGTATGCCGATGAAAAATTATTACAATGGTTTCAGCAAGAATATCCTAAACACTGCAAAACAAAATTAGACATGGGTAAAAGCTGCATTCGCTTTAAAAAACCCGAAAACATACCTTATGATTTGTTGGCAGAGCTTTGCAAAAAAATGACACCCCAACAATGGTTTGAATTGTATGAGGAAAATTTGAAGCGTTAGAGTATAAATACCCTAAAATTTACTCCACCACAAACTTTACAGCACTACTGCCCTCGTCTGTTCTTACGTTGGCAAAATAAATTCCTTTAGGCAAGCCTAAATTTATGTTTAGGTTATCCGAAATAAACGTTTCGGTGTGCCTAACTTTTCCAAGCACATCGGTTATAGTAAGACTACCGTTGATGCGTTTGCCAAGCTCTAAGTTAAAATTACCATTGTTGGGGTTTGGATAAACTGTCATGTTGAGCGTAGTTGAAACATCTCTTGTGCTTAGCAACTCGCTAATATTGTAAACATACGCTGCGCCTGCGTTGGTAACATTATTTTGATTGTTGGCGTCTTTGTCTTGATAGGGTGCGCCCACAACAATATTATCATTATATGCGCCTAACGAATAACCAAACTCATCTCCCGCGCTTCTATCGGGGGCTACTATCTTTTTTATTTGTTGCCAGGAATTGCTTCCATCTTTCTTAAAGATATAAACAGCACCTGCATATTCGAGTGAATCTTCAGACACCTCATTTTTATCTTCCAAACTTGCTCCGATATAAAGATATTCTTGGTTGGAGGATAAAGCATAGCCAAACCATGCCATTTCTCCTCTATCGGACGCCACTAATTTTTGTGTTTCTTCCCAAGTTCCTGTTGTGGTGTTTTTTTCAAAAACATATACGGCACCTGCACTTTTTAAGTAATTTACTCCTGTTTCATCGTAATCTGACTCACTAGAAGAAATAAATATTCCAAATTCGTTTATATAAAGAGTACCTCCAAAACTATCTCCGCTTCTTCTGTCAGAAGCTACAATTTTTTGAGTTTCTTCCCACTCATTTAATGTTGGGTTGTATTCAAAAATATAGGCAGAGCCGGCTTCGTATAAACTATTGTTGCCAGTTTCATCTTCTGCCTCCCAATAAGCACCAATTACAATGATGTTGTTGTAAATTCCTACAGAAACACCAAAATTATCGCCTTCTTCACGGTCTGAGGACATCAGTTTTTGACGCTCTACCCAAGTGCCATCGCTTAGGCGCTCAAACACATAGGCAGCGCCTGCATTAATATCGCTACCACCACCCAAATTAGCACAAAAACTATTGCGTGCGCTTATTACCGCAAAGTTGCCATGCATGGCAATGTGGTAGCCAAAATGTTCATCTCCTTGTCGGTCGCTCGCCACTAATTTTTGCACTTGATTCCAGTTTCCAGATGCGTCTCGTTCAAACACATAAGTTGCACCAGAATCTGTTAAAGGATTTGCTCCATTTTCATCCGTATCACTAAGGATTGTCCCAACCAAAGCAATGTTATTTTGTATGGCTACTGAAAAGCCAAACCAATCTTGTACATTCCTGTCCGATGCCACCACTTTTTGTTTTTCTATCCAATTACCTCCTCCATCATTTTCATAAATGTAAGCAGCTCCTGCTTGAGCTAATGTGTTGCCTCCAGAGGCATCTTTAGTATGAAAGGAGGCGCCTGTTATTAAATAATTCCCAAACACCGCAGTCGATTCCCCAAAATAATTGTTTCCCATTCTGTCTGAAGCAACAATTTTACTTTGTGAAAAAGCAACAGTAAAATGTAACGCAAAGAGTAGTGTTGTAGTTATTGTTTTCATAATTTGGTAGTTTATAATTATCAATATTAGTGCTTTTATTTAATCAAGTCAACTGTTTTTTATGCAACGGTTGGTTTTTTAAGGTTAACGGTAGGATTTTCAAAAGGAACGGTAGTTGGTTTATAAAGTCAAAAGTCTATAAAGCCGAAAATCATAAAATCAATATTCATTGATTAGGGCGTTTAGTGTGCTGTCTATTTGTTTGTATTGTTTTTCTTCTCCCCCTAAAATTATGCTAATTAATTCATTGTTTTTGTAAATGATGGTTTGTGGTTTACCTTCTGTTGTCAGTGGTAGCGTTCTTATAAGAGAATCTGCATTATACACCTTCTTCCAAACCACATCTAAAGAACTCATCATGCCATAACTTCTATATTGCCACAATAAGTCTGTCGAGTCGTTGTCATAATACGAAATAAATTCGACTTTGGCTTTGTGTTTTTCGTGTAGCTTTTTTGTAAAAGGTATAAAATCTAAACAATATCCACATTCATCGCTCATTACAAAAATAACTTTCATTTCTTTTTGTTCTGATGACCGAAGAGTATAAGTAGAAAAAACAATAAGTAAGAACAAAAAAGGGAGTGTAATTACTCCCTTTTTTAAAAAATTCTTCGCCATTTAGTTTAATATTCTTCTAACACACACAGATTTGTTTTTGAATTCACACAAATTATATCCCGAAGGACTAGGAATAACTCTTAAATTAAAAAATAACGCATCATTTACAGGTATTGACCCCGTGCCTCCAGTCGGAGGCGTACCAATTGGTCTTGAGTTACCGTCCTCAACAATAATAGCAAAAGACTTGTTAATCATAACTAAAAGCACTTTGTCAAATTCTTGTGGTGGCAAGTTGTTCTCTAAACCATCGTAGTTAAAAGAAATTAGTTTTCCGTCTCCAAATATCAAGCTACTAAATAGTTCTTCTTGTTCGGGCACAGATACTTTTCCGTCAATAAGCGGCATAATGCGCTCTTTTACTTTTTCTGCATTGTCTTGCGCAGCAACATTAAACGATAATGCGGCTACAAATAGTGCTAC